>CAIUBS010000035.1 GCA_903897475.1 uncultured Actinomycetes bacterium
CAAACTCTTTAGCCGGCTGGCTTTCTTGGCAGGGTTATTTACTTGGCCCACTAGGAGGACGTGAGGGTAGTTGGGCTTATGCAAATCTTGGAGTTTTATTTGCCCTTGCAATTGGCTTTATTGGCCACATTCTTTTGTCAAAGAATAGAATTAAAAAAGAGAGTATTTAGTTTTTCCAAGATGTAAATAAAGGCCGACCTTCAGCGTAACCTGCAGCGGATTGAATACCTATAACTGCTTTTTCATTAAATTCAATTAAATTAGCTGCACCGCTATAAGTGCATGATGATCTCAGTCCGGCAATGATTTCATCAATTAAATCCTCAACACCAGGTCGAGCCGGATTTATGTACATTCGTGATGAAGATATTCCCTCTTCAAATAATGATTTACGTGCACGATCAAAAGCATCTTCACTCGCAGTTCTTGCTGCAACTGCTCTAGCAGATGCCATTCCAAAAGATTCTTTATATAACCTTCCATCAGAATCTTTCCGTAAGTCACTTGGTGACTCATATGTACCAGCAAACCATGAGCCAATCATTACTTGTGATGCACCAGCAGCTAATGCAAGTGCCACATCTCTTGGATGACGTACACCACCATCTGCCCAAATTGTTTTGCCATATTTTTTTGCTTCAGTTGCACACTCTAAGACAGCAGAAAATTGTGGGCGGCCAACACCAGTTTGCATACGAGTTGTACACATAGCTCCTGGTCCTACTCCAACTTTAATAATATCTGCGCCAGCATCGATTAATTCTTTAGTACCGGATGCAGTAACCACATTTCCTGCAACTATTGGAACTTTTGGATTAAGAGCCTTAATTGTCTTTAGAGCCTCAATCATTTTCTTTTGGTGCCCATGCGCGGTATCTACGACTAGTACATCTGCTCCTGCCGCTAGTAATTGTTTAGCTTTACCTGCAACATCTCCATTAATTCCCACGGCTGCTGCAACTTTTAACTTACCGTTAGCATCCAGGGCTGGTTGATACATAGTTGCGCGCAGTGCACCAGTTCGAGTGATTATTCCAACTAATTTTCTAGATTTATCAATCACAGGCGCTAATTTACGTCGCTGTTGAGTTAAAAACTCAAATGCTTCTTTGGGCGTGACATCATCACTTAAAGTAACTAAATCCTTGGACATAATTTTATTTAATTGGGTAAACCGATCAACATTTTCACAATCTGCTTCTGTGACTATGCCAATTGGTGAATTATTGTCAACCACAATTAATGCTCCATGTGCTCTTTTTGTAATTAAATCAATAGCATCAGCAACGGTTTCATTTGAGTTTAGAGTTACTGGTGTATCAAAAATTATGTGTCTAGATTTAACCCAGGAGATTACATCTGAAACTATTTCAAATGGGATATCTTGTGGGATTACTGCCATACCACCTCGGCGAGCAACAGTTTCAGCCATTCTGCGACCACTTATTGCAGTCATATTTGCAACTACTAGCGGGATTGTGGTGCCAGTGTTATCAGTAGCGCTTAAATCAACATCCATTCGACTTGATAATTGTGAATAGGTCGGGACCATAAAAACATCG
>CAIUBS010000036.1 GCA_903897475.1 uncultured Actinomycetes bacterium
CACACTCGACACATCTAAATGGATCTTTTGCTGGTGCTTTAGCCATGGCAATAATCTAATGGCTAGCACTGACTATCTTTGTTCTTGCACAGCCTTTGTCGCTGGATGTATTACAAATAACGGCAATTCACGACGCTTTTGAGCCTTTTTGGTTGCGGCAATAGCAATCATTCGGCTGTCACATAATTTTTCTAATTCTAGATAACCTTTTTTGCCCATCATTTTAATTAATTCAGTCTTACTGGATTGATACACCGGTAATTTTCCAATATGCGCTTCGGAGTTACTTGTGCAGTACCAATCTAGATCAGCCCCACCCTCACCCCATGCAGATCTTTCATACTCTCCAATTACTACAACGGTAATCTCATTGCCGCCAACCTCTCTTACTTCCCAAGACCTTCGAATAGGAAGTTGCCAACAAATATCTGGTTTTGTTTCTACAGGATGCGACCCCTCTTTCTTTGCAAGATGATGTAGTGCGCAGCCGAATCGACCTGTATATCCAGGAGCCTGATAGCCAACTCTGTTTAAGAATATGCAAGATCCATCTACTTTCCTAGTTTTTCGATCCTTATCTAATCCAATCTCACTGATGTTCAAATTCTTTTTGGAATTACTTCGTGCTTGATCGTAAAACTGCCATTCAGATTTAGTTAATTTTTTTGCATTTCTTAAAATTCTTGCTTCATCTTCCTTGTCGGTGTAGTAAGCCCCATCAGAACAACATCCAGCATCTGGTTTATCTGCGTCAATTCCACAGCAGCCATTTCCATATATACATTGCCAATACGAGGTCAACCAAGTCAGATCACACTTGAAGATCTCCTCAGAGTTATCTGGGTTAGTAAATTCAACCCAATCCCGTGCAAAATTCGGTGCAAATTCATTCTTAGATAATTTTGAATTGGGCTTTTTCTGAGATTTCATAGAGTCGCAGTTTAAGGCTTAAGCAAGGTTAAAGACTAATTGGGTAGGCTTTAAGTATGAATCAGGCGATAGCTGGTAAAAGTATTGGTTTTATTGGTGCTGGTGTAATGGGCGCCGCTTTGATTAAAAGTTTGTTGGATTCTTCAGTTAAATCTACTCAAATATATATCAGTGAGAAAAACAGAGAAAGAGCCAAAGAAGTTACATCTAGTTTTCATGTAGAACTTAAAGGCATAAGCGAGATCGGTCAGATCTGTGATGTAATTTTTTTAGCAGTTAAACCACAGGATCTTGAAAGCACTCTAAGAGAATTAAGTGGCAATTTAAGAAAAGATGCTTTATTGATTTCAATTGCAGCAGGAAAAAGCACTAAATTTATTGAGAGCCAAATAAAATCTAAAAATTCTGTTGTTAGAGTTATGCCTAACACCCCAGCCCAAATAGGCCAAGGAGTCTGTGTTATTTCTGCCGGCGCTAATTCAAGTAAAAATGACTTGGATTTAACTAAAGCACTCCTTGAAAATACCGGATTAGTTGTTGAAGTGGATGAGTCGCAACAAGATGCAGTAACTGCTTTAAGCGGATCAGGTCCTGCCTACTTTTTTGCTTTTGTAGAGTCAATTATTAAGTCAGGCGTAAGCCTTGGTCTATCTTTAGATATAGCTACCAAACTTGCTATTGGAACAATCACTGGATCTGCAGCCATGCTTAATGAAAGTGGTTTAGATGCTGCAACATTACGTAAGAATGTGACCAGCCCAAATGGAACCACTGCTGCAGCACTTGAAGTATTTAATGCAAATAAGTTAGAGGAAATAATTCATGAGGCTATGTCTGCTGCTAAAAAGAGGTCTCAGGAGTTGGCTTGAAAAAAGTTTTCTTAGTAATTCTGCTTTTTTTGATTATTGCACCAAATAGTGCTTCTGCGACCTCAATGAAAGCATTAAAACCTATTACCGACTTACCTTATTTAAATAATGATCAAGTTAGTGATATTGCGTTGAGTGGTAAGAATATTTTCTTAACAGGAACGACCGAGTCTCCTAACTCTAATTGGATTACAGGATTACTAGGAGGCTCAAGTGATGGATTCTTAATTAGTTATGCAGTAACAGGAGTACAAAATTGGGGGCTTAGATTAGGTAATGAAAATAGTGAAATTGCTACCTCAATTGCAATTGATCAAGATGGCAGCATATGGGTGGTAGGTGCAGGTAATGCAGTAACTCAAACTACACAACCAATTAATCCATCTGGCTTATTAAACCCTGATAACGTTCCTATAAATCCAACACAAGTTTCTAATACTCCAATAAACAAAGTGAAGCTTTGGCAGATAAGTAATTCAGGGGTATTAATTAATACATACGAATATCAAAGTGAGAATGTTATTTATCCCAAAAAGATTGTGGTTTCTGGAAGCAACTTAATTATTTTGGGAAATACTTACTTAGGGGCCTCAACTAGAGGATTTTTCCTATCAGCTAGTAAATCTGGAGTTTTTTCGAATTTCTCAACTATTGGTAGTAAATCAACTCAAGTTAATTCTGCAATCATAAACAGTGACTTGAGCATCACCGCAGTGGGTAGTAGTAGTGAACAATTGTTAAAAGCTAAACCACTAGGAAAAGTTGATGCAATTACATTGAGAATCTCTGATACAGGAATAGTTCAACAGGTTGCACGAGCAACACTACGCAGTACTAGTAGGGCTTGGAATTCAATTGATCAAGGTTTACTTCAAGGCGGAAGGGTGAGTTACTCAAATAAAACTGAGGCGGCAGTAACAAAATTTTCTGCATTAAATAGACCGGTTTGGAATGTTCGGTATCTGAGTCGATCTACAGCGTTAGTTACAACTGGAAAAAATCCATGGGCTACTTTTGTCTCATCGGGTGCAATAAGGGGAGTTTCAAATTGGAAGCCAAAAAATCCAACCCCAGTTCTTCTAGAGTTTGGTAAAAAAGCAGAGCTTGTTGGTGCCTATACACTTACCTCACCTGCGGTAGTAATTGATTCAAGCACTGATACAGGCACAGTTTTAGTTACCGACTCGGGTAAAAGTTTTGGTTTAGTAGTAATTAACTAGTAAACTTCAAACATCAGTAAAAAACTTTAAGGAGCAAAATGGGTTCAGTAATCAAGAAACGCCGCAAGCGTATGGCAAAAAAGAAACACAAAAAACTACTTAAGAAAACTAGAATTCAGCGTCGCAACGCTAAGTAAAACTTAATTACGATTTAAAGAGCGTTAATTTTCCAGATACGCCGGCAACGGCGTATCTAATTTTATTTAGTACTAATAATTCAGCCTTGCCATCCTTTTGAATTAATCCTTTAGAAACCAGTGCGATCGATTTATTACTCTTATTGATTGCACATAACCTAAGTTCACAACCAAATAAAATAAGTTCTTCATCAATAGATATCGGCGTATTTGGAGTACCAAATAATTCAGATGTAAATGAGTCTGCTGATTCCGATTTAACTCCTTGAAATTTGATTAAATCTGGATTTGGAAATAGTGCACCGCCGGCAGCAAACCACCCACGCTCAACTCCCCTTGATGAGTTGAATATTGCAACATCAAATCCAGCTGCGTAAATTCGATCAGATGGTATGTCTAAAGTTTTAAACTCCCAATCCAAAGTAGAGGTCGTACTTCGGCTGGCATAACGAATCTCTCCACGAGTTACATTCTTATCAGCATCAAAACCTTTTACTGAGTCATAAATTAAAATTACCTTTTTCCCAACTGTAATCGACTTTAAGTGAAAACCAACATCTCCAGTGGTTTTATTGTCAGTATCTTTCTCGCCATCAACAATTTCATAGCGCCATTCATCATCTTGTTTCACAGCGCCTAAGAGAATTCCTTGGGATTCATCTCGATAGAAAACTTGAACACCTTCACTTGTAACTGCACAAGCATTTGAGATTGAAACATCGGAGGCGCCTCTTACGCGATCAGTTTCTTTATAGTCTTGAGCCCGCGGGCCGTTACCATCTACTATTTCATATTTCCATTTTTTTCCATCATAAAGTGCATACTTTAAATCTTTATTTGTAACATCAGTATAGAAAACGTGCAGATAATTTACCTTTCCTGATTTTGAAGTGCATAAAGACACATAACCTGCGACATTGTTTAGGGTCTTACCCGACTTTTCATTATTTCCATCTATTGTCTGAATACTCCACTTATTGTTTATTAAAGTTGCCAACTTTAAATCTCCAGCTTTGGTATCGGTATAAGCAATTACTGGTCTACCTGCAAAATTGTTCGAGGCTAGGTATTTTGCATCTGCATTTTTGTCTATTACTGAACTGGTCCAGACAGCTTGTGGCACTACTTGATTTGATTTTATTGCAACTGAAGATCCAGCACTATTTATTGCGGCGACTGAAAAAGTGTATTTACTTCCATTTTTTAGTCCGGTAACTATTACTGGGCTTTGG
>CAIUBS010000037.1 GCA_903897475.1 uncultured Actinomycetes bacterium
CCCCTGCAGGAAAGTGGGCTCCAAAAACTGCAATTGTTGAGCATGCCAACAAAATTGCTAAAAAGTCTGGAGCCAAAATAGAGGTTCTAACTGATGTAAGAGTGGCTGCAACTGGGGCAAGTGTTATCTACACAGACGTTTGGATATCTATGGGTGATTCTGAATCTGATAGAGCCGAGAAGATGTCAGCCCTAAAACCATTTATGGTAACTCCAGAATTAATGTCGCTTACGGCAACAGATTGTATTTTTATGCATTGCCTGCCAGCTCATAGAGGAGAAGAGGTTTCGGCTGAAGTTATTGATGGGCCAAGGTCAGTAGTTTGGCGCCAAGCTTTTCACCGTAGAACTACGATTCAAGCTCTGCTTTATCACCTCACCAAGGGCGATCTAAAAGGTAATATTTAAAGTGATGGTTAGGTAAGGTAGGCGAATGCGTATTGCCGTACCTAAGGAAATTAAACCTGGTGAAAAACGGGTTGCTTTAGTCCCAGACATTATTTCTAAGTTAATAAAGTCAGGACACGAGGTGGTAATTGAGTCTGGGGCTGGAGTTGCAGCTGAGTATTCAGATAAACAATTTATCGACGCTGGTGCACAGATTAAATCAGGAGATGTACTTTCAAACAGTGATGTTATTTTATCGGTTCAACCACTTACCCCTTCACAAATAAAAAGCTTAAAAAAGGGCGCATTAACGATATCTTTTTTATCCCCGGTAACTGCATCTGATTCAATTGAAGCTGCAGTAAGCAACTCAATTACATCATTATCTCTTGAATTGGTACCAAGAATTTCAAGGGCGCAATCAATGGATGCATTAACCTCACAAGCACTGTGCGCTGGTTATAAGGCTTCGCTTGTTGCAGCTGAACTATCACCTAAATTTTTCCCGTTACTAATGACCGCAGCTGGCACAGTTACGCCAGCTAAGGTAATTGTGTTAGGTGCCGGCGTTGCCGGATTGCAAGCAATTGCAACTGCAAAGCGCTTAGGAGCTGTGGTTTCAGCTTACGATGTTCGTCCGTCTTCAGCAGATGAAGTTAAGTCCATGGGTGCAAAATTTATTTCACTGGAATTAGAAGCTCTTGAAGGTGCTGGTGGCTATGCCAGGGAGATGACTGAAGAGCGTGCTGCAAAGCAAAGGGATTTACTCACTCCATATATCGCAGCTGCCGATGTTTTAATTACAACAGCTGCAGTGCCAGGTAGAACTGCGCCTAGATTAGTAACTGCACAGATGGTTTCACATATGGCACCTGGTTCCGTTGTGGTCGATCTTGCATCCGAAAGTGGCGGTAATGTTGAAGGTTCAGTTGCAGGACAGATTATTACCACAAGTAATGGTGTAAAAATTTGGGGCGGTAAAGATGTGCCTAGCCAGCTGGCTTACCATGCTTCAATGTTGTTTTCACGAAATGTAGTAAACCTACTATTACTTATGAATAAAAGTGTTGATGGAAAAACTACAGGAGAAATAGTTCCAGATTTTTCTGATGAGATCATAGATTCGGCCACATTGACTCACAACGGAGTTAGAAGAGAGAAGGGCAAATAGTGGTAAGTGAATTAATGAGTAATGAGATCGCCCTTCTTGCAATTTTTTTACTGTCAGTATTTGTTGGGTTTGAGGTTGTCTCTAAAGTTTCTACAACTTTGCACACTCCTTTGATGAGTGGTGCTAATGCTATTCATGGAGTTATTCTGGTCGGTGCAATTGTGGTTGCAGATCATGCAAAAACAACTCTTGAAATCTCACTGGCTATCGCTGCCGTAATTCTTGCGACCATAAATATGGTTGGTGGATTTGTTGTAACCGATCGAATGTTGCAGATGTTTAAGGGCAAGCCTAAGCAGAAAAAGGACGCAGGTGAAGACAAATGAGTCGCAACCTCTATGACTTAATTGGCTTAGCTGCTGGTATTTGTTTTATTCTCGCATTAAAAGGATTGTCTTCTCCTAAATCAGCGAGGAAGGGCAATTTAATTGGCGCTCTAGGTGCCACAATTGCAACCGTAATAGTTTTCTTTTATGCCAACGAAGGCAGGGCACTAAATAATCAAACTTTGATATTGGCTGCAATTGGGTTTGGTGTTTTAGTTGGTGTACCAGCTGCTAGAAAAGTTCAAATGACTCAAATGCCTCAATTAGTTGCATTATTTAATGGAGTTGGTGGTGGAGCGGCAGCTCTAGTTGCAATAGTTGAATACTTAAAGCTGGGAAGTGATGCCACAACCGCAGTTGTGATTGCAACCGTCTTTACTGTAATTGTTGGTTGTGTCTCTTTTTCTGGCTCAATAGTTACATTCCTAAAGCTTCAAGAACTAATGACAACTCGACCAGTAATTTTCCCATTCGGTAGGCAAATAATTGCATTGACCCTAATTGGTGTATTGGTCAGTGGGGGTTGGGTGATTGCAAGTGGTGGAACTACTCCGCTTTTAGTCAATGGATTGCTTTCTTTAATATTTGGAGTTTTATTTGTTCTGCCAGTAGGTGGAGCAGATGTTCCAATTGTTATCTCACTACTAAATGCATTTACTGGATTAACTGTTGCTGCATCGGGTTATGTTCTTCAAACAACTCTACTAATAATTGCAGGAACTTTAGTTGGAGCATCTGGAACAATTCTTACTAAATTAATGGCAGAGGCAATGGGTAGATCCTTATTTGGAACTTTGTTTGGTGCCTTTACTGCAACTGCTCAGCAAAGTAGCGGCACTGCCGATGTACGACCAGTAAAGTCAGGCTCTGCTGAAGATGTTGCAATACTTCTTAATTATGCTCAGCGCGTTGTAATTGTTCCAGGATTTGGATTAGCTGTTGCACAAGCCCAACATACTGTAAGAGAGTTAGCAGATTTATTAGCTGCAAAAGGCGTAGAGGTTGCCTACGGAATTCATCCAGTTGCAGGTCGTATGCCCGGTCATATGAATGTTTTACTTGCAGAAGCAAATGTTCCATATGAGCAACTTGTAGAAATGGAGGAAATTAATCCAACTTTTCCTCAGACCGATGTTGTATTAGTGGTCGGCGCAAATGACGTAGTTAATCCAGCAGCCAAAACAACTCCAGGTTGTCCGATCTATGGCATGCCTATTTTGGATGTTTCTCTTGCCGGTAATGTCATTTTCCTAAAAAGATCAATGAGGCCGGGTTTTGCTGGCATTGAAAATGAGCTTCTTTATGAAGCAAAAACTACTTTGCTCTTTGGAGATGCAAAAGATTCGCTTACAAAAGTTGTTAGTTCATTAAAATCACTTTAAGGAATATTTGAGTCGATTTATTAGTTGTAGGATTGACTCACTTTATAAAGCATTGGAGAGATAGTGCCAGCAGTTACCGTTAAAGATATAACTATTCTGCCTCGCGTAGTCTCAGATCCAGCTGCTAGACCCCGCAAAGTGAAAAGTATTACAACAGCACCACAAGGCCATGAAGGAGAGGGTTTTCCGGTAAGGCGAGCATTTGCTGGTGTTGATTTAGCTGACTTAGATCCCTTTATTCACCTTGATCAAATGGGAGAAGTTGAATACGCACCTGGAGAACCTAAAGGAACTCCATGGCACCCGCATCGTGGATTTGAAACTGTCACATACATTATTGATGGAATTTTTGATCATTACGACAATCATGGTGGTGGTGGAACTATCTCTAATGGTGATACTCAGTGGATGACTGCTGGAAGTGGAATTTTGCACATTGAAACCCCGCCAGAGCATTTGGTTGTAAGTGGAGGCTTGTTTCATGGATTTCAACTTTGGGTAAATTTACCGGCAGCGAAAAAATGGTCACCTCCTGCTTATCAGCACCTAGTTGCATCTGATGTAGCACTTTTATCTTCAGTGGATGGTGGAGCACTACTTAGAGTTATCGCCGGAGAAATTAATGGATTTAAGGGACCGGGATCAACGCAAACACCAATTACATTGGTACATGCCACATTACAACCAGGAGCA
>CAIUBS010000038.1 GCA_903897475.1 uncultured Actinomycetes bacterium
ACAATTACTCCACAAAACTCATGTCCTAGTACAACTGGATAATTAACCGCCCAAGAGTTTGTGCCATGCCATTGGTGTAGATCACTGCCACAAACACTTACCGCTTCAACCTGCATAATTACATCATCATCACCAAAGGTTGGGTATTCAACCTCTTGCAGTTCAACACTGCCTGGTTTAGATGAGTAATTAACAACACCTGCTGATTTCATTTAACTTATCTTCCTATCTAACTCTTGGGGTAATTGGAATATCGCCATAGGCATGTACTTTCTCACAAATTTTTCGTAACACCTCTTCAACATTTCCCGCACCCTTTGAAAAAGAGTCGGCATCAATTGCAAGTGGGGCACCAATTACAACTAGGGGAGCACCATATGAGGGACAGGCAATAGCTTGCTCTAATGAAAGCCCACCTACTGCTTGAACTGGGACTGAAACTGCCTCAACTACCTGTTTTAATTGATCAAGTGGATTTGGTGCTACCTTGCCACTTTTTGCAATTCCACGACGTTCGTCATAGCCAATATGGTGAATAACCATTTGGCAACCAAGATCTTCAAGAACTCTGGCACCTTCAACCATGTCATCGCAACCTAAGTTATCTCCCATAACTGTGATGCCATAATCTTTTCCAGCTTGCACCACAACCTTTATGGTTTCAGGATGTGCTCTAGCCATGACTACAACATGAGTAGCCCCTGCTTTTGCCATCATCTCCGCCTCTAAATAACCACCATCCATAGTTTTTAAATCAGCAACAACTGGTGTATTTGGAAACTCTTTTCTTAGCGCTCGCACACCATGTAGACCTTCAGCCAAAATAAATGGCGTTCCCGCCTCTAACCAATCAACACCAGCACGCATTGCAGTATGCGCCATCTCCATTGCTTCTTTAATATCGGTTAGATCCAAGGAGACTTGCACAATTGGCTTCACTTACAAAACTCCATACTTGGCAAAGGCTTCACTTGGAGCCATGCCATCTTTAACCGCATTTCTAAATAAATTTTCACCAGAATTTTTCTCTTCAACTCTAGCAATTACCTCATCAATTGCATCTTTAGGAACAATTACCACCCCATCAATATCGCCAACAATTAAATCTCCAGGATTAATTGTTACGCCATCAATCTCAGCTGGCACATTGTGCTCAACTACCTCATATCGGGAATTAATATCTAATGGTGAGGTCTCAACTCCAAAAACTTTAAAGCCAAGTGAGCGCATTCTGGTGGTATCTCTAACTGGTCCATCAGTTAACGCACCAGCAACTCCTTTATGTTTACATGCCGTAGAAAGTAATTCACCCCAAAAAGCAGCTGGATGATTACCGCCATTATTTCTATTTGAAGGTGTCACATAAACTTGATCTTTGCCAACTGCATCTAACGCTTTTAACAAACCAACATAGGGAACCTCTGGTGCGCTAAAGACAGCTTCAACTCTTACTGGAAAGGCATAACCCATCATTACCCCTTCACCTGAGAGCATTTGGATATCAGGTTTTAACACTTGATTTCTTAAATCCATATGATCTAAACAATCAGAGGCAAGAGCTGCGGTAAAAATGGTGGATAACTTTTTTAAATCATATTTTTTATCGCTCACACCCTAAAGATTAGGGGGTAGTTTGGATCAAAAGTAGACCCTAAAGCCTTACTTTAGAGAATTTAAAAGGCGTTTATAACATTTAGGTAAAGGTGGGTTTATTAACCAATTGTTAGCCAAGTTCAGTTGACTACCTTTCCGATGGGTATAAGGATTGCCTTTAGGTTCGACGGTCCGCGTTGTACCACTCTATATAGAGAAGAAATGGAGAAATGAATGCGTAGAAGTTCATTTCGTCTTGTTGCAGCTGCAGCAGCTATTGCCCTTGCGGTAACTGGTTGTTCATCATCAGGTGATGATGCAGCAAACACAGACACAGAGTTTGAAATCTTTACCTGGTGGGCATCTGGTGGCGAAGCTGCTGGCCTACAGGGAATGATTGATGTTTACACTGCACAAAATCCTGACACAGAGTTTATTAACGCTGCTGTCGCCGGTGGTGCAGGTGTAAATGCTAAGGCTGTATTACAAAGCCGCTTAGATGCTAACGAGCCACCAGATTCATTCCAAGCACACGCTGGTATGGAGCTTGATGGTTATGTCCGCGGTGGACAATTAGAAGATCTAACCTCTTTGTATCAGTCAGAGGGTTGGGACAAGATTTTCCCAGCTGACTTAATTCGTACAATTACAGTTGATGGAAAGATTTATTCAGTTCCAGTAAACATTCACAGAGCAAATGTTCTGTGGTGGAATCCAGGTGCTGCAACTAAAGCTGGAATTACAAAAGCTCCAGAGACTTTAGATGAATTCTTTGCAGATCTTGAGAAGTTCAAGAAGGCTGGCATAACTGGTTTGGCACTTGCAGGAAAGGGAGACTGGGCAATTGCTCACCTTCTTGACTGGATGCTTCTAGCATCAATGGGTCCAGAAAAGTTTGAAGGTCTATACAACGGATCAACTTCATGGACAGGTCCAGAAGTTGCTGCCGGTATTAAGAACTTCCAGAGAGCACTTTCTTATGGAAATAAGGGAGCAGGAAACCTTGATTGGCCAGATGCTGGAAAGTTAGTGACTGATGGCAAAGCTGGATTCTTTATCATGGGTGACTGGGCTTCAGCCCAATGGCAATCTGATGGATTAAAGCTAGGAACTGACTACACATATGCAGCAGCTCCAGGCACTGTTGGTGTTTACCAATGGCTATCTGATTCATTCGTACTTCCAGTAGGTGCTCCACACCGCAACGCTGCTATTGCATGGTTGAAGGTTTGTGGATCTAAGGAAGGCCAGGATGCATTTAATCCAAAGAAGGGATCGATCTCAGCTCGTACTGACTCAGATCTATCTCTATACGATGATTATCTAAAATCAGCCGCTGCTGACTGGAAGAAGGATCGCTTAGTCGGTTCAACAGTTCACGGTGTAATGGGAAATAACGCGCTTATGGCTGCATACAATGCTGCTGTTGGTAAGTATTTCTCAGGCGGATTCAAAGATAACGCCGGACTTGCTAAAGATCTTGCTGCAGCTTATGAAGCAGGCAAGGCTTAATTAGCAATAAAAGTAAGTAAGAGACTTCGGTGGGCAAGAAATTGCCCACCGAAGTTTTCTAAATATATAAGTGACACGATTAACTTCTAATTTTAAAAGGTGAGAGGAATCTCTAGGTGAGTAAAGTTGTTAGAAACAAACGCTCACTGAGTGCTCGTGTTGGTGGATTATTTTTCGTTTTACCTTCAATAATTACGGTAATTATCTTTGTATACGGCCTGATTCTTTGGTCGGTTAACGTCTCGCTAACAAATCAAAACTCAGGAGCTAAAAAAGAGATTGAGTATATTGGCTTAAAAAATTACACAGACTTAATTGCAGATGAGCGCTTCACTCATTCACTATCTAACCTTGTTAAATTTACAATAGTTTTTATTTTAGGCGCCTTGGTAACTGGTTTTATCATGGCTTTGCTCCTTGAAAAGGGAATTAAAGGCGAAGGCTTTTTTCGATCATTTTATTTATACCCAATGGCGATCTCATTTATCGCAATGGGTACAGTATTTAACTGGTTACTTAACTCAGCCCGAGATGAAGAGGCTGGTGGATTAAATCTAGCTTTGCAAAAAATCGGCTTAGGTTTTCTTCAAAATGATTGGTATGTCTCGGAAAAAGGTGCGATGTATGCCATGGCACTTCCTGCTATTTGGCAGATGTCAGGTTATGTTTTAGCGTTATTTTTAGCGGGCTTTAGAGGAATTCCGGATGATCTGCGTGAGGCTGCCCGAGTAGATGGTGCAAGTGAATCTCAGATTTACCGCCATGTGTTATTCCCACAATTGACCCCAACTTTATTAACAGTCTTAATTATTTTAGGTCATATATCTATGAAGGCCTTTGATTTAATTATTGGAATTAATGGAAAATCTTATGTAACTCAGGTGGTTGCGGTATATATGTGGGAGGCAACCTTTGATAAACGCGATTATGCAAAAGGAACTTCAATTGCGATAGTGCTTTTGATAATGATTGCAATTGTAGTGGTTCCTTATCTTCGCTATAACAACAAGCAACAGGCGTATCGCTAATGAGTAGAGATATAGTCGACCTAGTAACTGCAAAGTCTGATGTCCGTAATTCAAAGCGGCGTCGAACTGGTAAAGAAAAATTCTGGTTAATTTTCCGATACGTATCTCTAATTTTTATCTGGTTCTTGGTTGTAATGCCAATTTATGTAATGGTAATTAACTCACTTAAAGGTGTTAAAAATGTGTATTTGACTAACGCTTTTAAATTGCCTGAAAAACTAGATTTTTCAGCTTGGTCAGTAGCATGGAGTGGTACTGATTACTTCCCACAATCTATCTCTGAATCAATGACTCGAACTTTATTTTTCGTAATTCAGTCAGCCTTGATATCTGCAATTATTGGTTCAATTAATGGCTATGTATTTGCAAAATGGAAGTTTAGAGGTTCTAATTTTATTTTTACTCTATTTTTGTTTGGAATGTTTATCCCATATCAAGCAATTATGATTCCATTAGTAAGAATTGCAACTACTCTAGAAATAAATAAATCAATTTATGTGTTGGTATTGGCGCATATTATTTATGGAATACCAATTTGCACTTTGATTTTCCGCAATTACTACGAAGCAATTCCAAATGAGTTAATTGAAGCTGCTCGAGTGGATAAAGCATCAATGATTCGCACCTACCGCTCAATCATTTTGCCTCTTTCAGTTCCAGCTTTTGTTGTGGTCTTAATCTGGCAATTTACCTCAGCTTGGAATGACTTTTTATTTGCGATATTTTTAACTGGTGGCTCACCTAAGCTCTCAGTAGCAACTACTGCGCTTAACTTTATTACAGGCTCTTCAAATCAGGTTTATTACGGTGTTAATATGACCGCTTCTTTAATTGTCTCTCTTCCAACTTTAATTGTTTATATCTTCTTAGGTCGCTACTTCCTAAGAGGATTACTTTCAGGCTCACTTAAAGGTTAATAATGTCGATTGCAGTTGAAGTATTTGATTCAAGGCGCAATCAATTAGGAGAAGGTCCAACAGCAACTGGTCCGAACAATAACCATGTGCAGTGGTGTGATATCTATGGGCAATTTATTCGGTCTAAAGATCTATTAAGTGGTCAAAGTTCGGAGTATCAAACAAGTGAGCCAGTTGGCTTTCAAATTCCCAGAACATCTGGTGGTGACATATTAGGCACAGCTAATGGACCAGTTCTTCGTGATGAAAAAGGTAATCTGACCCAACTTCCAACAAGGCAAGAAGCAGATGGTTTTGTAGATAAAAATGTATTGCGCTGGAATGATGCCAAAGTTTCACCCGATGGTTATCTGTTCTTGGGCTCTATGGCATATGAAAATCAAAGCAACGAGGGTGCTTTCTATCGTTTAAGTAAGGATGGGAAAAAATTACAGCGATTATTTGGTGATGTTGGTATCTCTAATGGTATGGATTGGAGTACGGATTTATCCAAGATGTATTACATCGATACTTTAACCATGAAAGTTGAAGTCTTTGACTATAACAAGGGTGAAATTTCAAATCGTAGGACTTTGGTTCAGGTCAAAGATGGAATGGGTTATCCAGATGGAATGTGTGCTGATGCAAATGACAATATCTGGGTAGCTTTCTGGCTTGGATCAGCTGTTAGGTGTTTTGACGGCAGAACTGGTGAACTATTGGAAGAAATTAAATTACCAGTACAAAAAGTCACCTCCTGCTGTTTTGCTGGAGAGAAACTAGATCAATTAATAATTACAACTGCGGTAGGAAATCCAGGAGAGAGTATGGATTTAAATGAGTATCCGCAGGCAGGCTTTATTTTCATTGCTAGCGCTGGAGTTACTGGTAAAAAAACAACCACATTTGGAGCTTAATTGAGCACCGATCTTTTCACCTTTGGCGAGGTGCTTTCTGTTTTTATTTCAACTGACACCGAATCTGTTATGAGTGCAAAAAATTATGAGAGAGTTACCGCAGGTGCTGAAAGTAATGTAGCGGTAACAGTTTCAAGATTAGGTTTAAAAGCCCAGTTCTACTCTCGATTTGGAACTGACCAACTTGGTTCTGTAATGATCCAAGATATTGAAAACGAAGGCGTTGATGTCTCGCTTGTAAAAAGAGTAGCAAGTTTTTCAGCTGCTATGGTAAGAAATCCAGGAAAGAGTGCTCCTGTTGAAATTAGTTATTTAAGAAAAGGATCTGCCGCCTCAACTATTGAACCGAAAGATATTTTGGATTCATATATTTCAAATACAAAATGGCTTCACACTACTGGTATAACTTGTGCAATCTCTAAAAGTGGCGCAGATTCAGTAAGGCATGCACTAGATAGAGCCAACGCACTTGGAGTGAAATCAAGTTTTGATTTAAATATTAGGCGTAAATTATGGAGTGAGGCGGATGCTAAAAATACCCTGGCTTCACTGGCAAAAGATGTTGAGTTACTAATTGGGGGTGAGGATGAGTATCAAGTTGTATTTGGTGATCTCGATTCCAAAAAGATCTTGGCGCAAGCAAATCAGCGTGGGTGCAAAATTGCAGTTATGACAAAAGGTGATCAAATATTTAAATATTCAATTGATGGTGAGTATGGTGAGTTGACTCCACCAAAAGTAGTTGCAGTTGACCCAGTAGGTTCTGGGGATGCATTTACTGGTGGAAGTATCGCTGGTTTACTTGCTGGACTTAGTCCTGTTGATGCGTTAGAACAAGGCAGTATCTGTGGAGCCTTAGTTGCAAGTATGTTTGGGGACTGGACCGGAATCCCAACAGGACAACTTGGCCTAATCGATAAGAATTTAGCCAAAAAGTTTAGGAGTTAAAAAATGAAAACTTTAGATACATTGTTAACAGAAAAAATGATGACTCTAGTTAGAGCTAATTCGCAAAGTGAAGGAGAGGCACTTGCTGATGCCCTCGTAGCATCAGGTGTTAAAGTAATTGAAATTACACTAACAACTCCTGGGGCATTAAAAATTATTCAAAAATTACTAAAGAATAAGGGTTTACTTGTTGGCGCTGGGACCGTTAGGACAGTAAAAGACGTCAAAAAAGTTGAGGATGTTGGTGCTAGTTTTATAGTCTCACCAGATACTAATGAGGATGTAATTGCTGCAACTAAGAAATTAAAGCTAGTTTCAATGCCAGGAGTATGTACGCCAACTGAAGTTGCTATTGCCGAGGAGAGCGGGGCTGATATTTTGAAGTTATTCCCGGCTGCTATTTTAGGACCTGGACATTTAAAGATGCTTCGCGAGCCATTTCCTAATAATCGCTGGTGCCCAACAGCTGGAATAACCTTAGAATCTGTACCAAAGTGGTTTGAGGCTGGTGCAGACTTAATCGGACTTGGTGGTCCTGTAACTAAGGGTGGGGTTTCAAAAGTTAATGAAAATGTTATTGCTTTTCGTAATGCAATTAATGAGGCAAGTAAGGTAGTTTATCGACATGAAGTTAGCCAATAAACATATTTTCGTAACTGGCGGCGCCAAAGGAATTGGTGAAGCAATTGTTCGAGATGCAGCAATTGAAGGTGCATCAGTTTCATTTATTGATATAGATGTTACATCGGGTGAAAAACTAGACAAAGAGCTAGTGGAATCAGGAAAAAAAGTAGCATTTTTTAGAGCAGATGTGGCAAATTTTGATCAACTAAAAACCGCATTCACCAAAGCAGTAGCTAAATTTGGAGATGTTACTGGTGTAGTAAATAACGCTGGTGTTAACTCACATGCTGACCCAGTGACAATGACTGATAAAGAGTGGGATGATTTTTTTGCAATTGATATGAAACCAGTTTGGCTAACAGCCAAACTAGCACTTCCAGCTATGCGTAAAGCTAAGCATGGCTCGATTGTAAATATATGTTCAATTCATGGCCGGCTAACTTATCCAGGATTTTTCCCATATGGTGCTGCAAAATCAGCCGTTCTTGGCTTAACTAGAAACTTAGCCCTAGATGAGGGTAAGCATGAAATCAGAGTTAATGCTGTATCTCCTGGATATATTCTTACTGATTTAACTAAAACTTGGTTGAGTGGTGAAATTGGAAGATTAGAACGAGCGAACTCAATTCAACCCCTTGGTCGAATGGGTGA
>CAIUBS010000039.1 GCA_903897475.1 uncultured Actinomycetes bacterium
CAAACCGCAGAATTAGCTAGACAACATAACAATGCAAATGTGATATCAATTGGTGGGCGCATGCATGATGAGGCATTCTGCCTGCAATTAGTAGATACCTTCTTAGCAACGCCATTTACAAATGATGAACGGCATGTAAGAAGGATTAATCAAATTTCAAAGTTTGAAAGTAGCAATTAACCTTTAAATTTTTTCATATCTAAAATCTGTAACTATATGTCCCTTTTTTAGTCCTTGACCCTCAAATTTAGATAGCACCCGCCAAGTAGGCCTTGGGACAATGCCACCAGTAAAATTTGAATTATTATCAAATCTAATCTTTATCCACTGGGCATAAGGCTGCCAATCAGTTGCTATATGAATAAATGCTTTAGGTTTTAACTTTTTCGCAATTAGCTCAACAAACTCATCTTGAACGATCCGCCTTTTATGTTGTCGATTTTTTGGCCATGGATCTGGAAATAATAGGTGGATACCATCTAGTGAGGCATCTGGAATAAAATTAGCTAATAAATATGTGGCATCTTCTCTAATCATTTTTATATTACTTATTTTATTTTCAACTATTAATAACAGTAGTGCGGCTAAACCTGGTTTATGCATCTCAACTGCAACATAGCCAGTATCTGGATTATTTTGGGCAATTTGCGCAGTTGCCTCTCCCATACCAGAGCCAATCTCTAAAATAGTTTTAGATTTATCTGTAAAGATTTCATTAATCTTTAAACTAGAATCAACAGTGATTGCATACTCATCCCAATTTGAAGCCATGGCCAAAGTTTGTGCCCTAGTCATTCGATTTCCACGAAGTGAGTAACTTCGGTTTGAAGGACGTTCCATCTTGGCTTAACCTGCAATCTCTGCTTGGATAGTGCGTATAAATTAAATTACTAAGGGTAATTATTACTTAAATTAGGAAGGTCTAATGCCAGGGTTAAACTCAACAAGAGCAGAAGCAGCAGAGCGTGCTGCTCATCTGGCAGTAGAAAGCTATGACCTCACCTTAGATTTAACTGGCGGGGCTGAAGGATTTATTTCAAAGACAATCATCAAGTTTTCCTGCAATAAAGATGGGTATGACAGCTTTATAGATGCAGTTGGTAAAAATGTTATCTCAGCAACGCTAAATGGAAAGATGGTTGATACCTCAAATTATGATGGTGAGAGTATTTTTCTAAAAAACCTTAAGCTAAATAATGAGTTGATAATTGAAATGAATGCTCTCTACTCAAACACTGGTGAAGGCTTACAAAGATCGGTTGATCCAGTTGATGATCAGGTCTATATCTACTCCCAAGGTGAGACTGCATTTATAAGAAAAATGTATCCATGTTTTGATCAACCAGATTTAAAGGCCACCTTTTGCCTAACTGTTATTGCACCATCTCATTGGCAGGTAATTTCAAATAATCCAGTTGGGCAAAAAATAGATCTAGGTGATGATAAAAGCAGATGGCACTTTACGACTACCCCACGAATTTCCACTTACATCACCGCCCTAATAGCTGGGCCTTATCACTTTGTGCAGGATCAATATGTTGGTAAAAAAACTGTGCCACTTGGCATCTACTGCCGTAAATCACTTGCCCAATTTTTAGACCCAGATGATATCTTCTTAATTACAAAGCAAGGTTTTGCCTACTTTGAAAAAGTTTTTGGACTTGAGTATCCATTTGAAAAGTATGACCAGATTGCAGTAGTTGATTTCAACTGGGGTGCTATGGAAAATGCTGGCGCAGTAACCTTTTTAGAAAGGCTATTAGTTTTTAGATCCAAGGTAACAGAGCGTATGTATAACGCAAGGGCTAACACAATTTTGCATGAGATGGCTCATATGTGGTTTGGCAATATGGTGACCATGAAGTGGTGGGATGATCTTTGGCTTAATGAATCATTTGCTGAGTGGTCTTCCTACCTAGCTATGGTTGAAGGAACTAGATTTAAAAACTCTTGGACTGGTTTTAATCAGGAGCGAAAAAATTGGGCATACCGGCAAGATCAACTCTCATCTACTCATCCGATTGTTACCGATATGGTTGATATCGATACTGTGGCTGGAAATTTTGATGGTATTTCATATGCCAAAGGAGCATCGGTTTTGCAGCAATTAGTAGCACATGTTGGTCGGGATAATTTCATTTTAGGATTGCAAAGATACTTTACTAAGCATGCATTTAAAAATACTACTTTAGATGATCTATTAATCGAGTTAACGCAAAGTAGTGGTAAAGATCTAAAACCATGGGTTTCAACCTGGCTACAAACTGCCGGGGTTAACACATTGCACCCAGAGCTTAAAATTGAAGATGATAAATACCAACAGGTTTCAATCATTCAAGCACCGCCAAAAATGCCAAAAGATTCAAATCAACTTAGGCCGCATCGAATGGCAATTGGTTTATATGATCTAATTGATGAAAAAATCACATTAC
>CAIUBS010000040.1 GCA_903897475.1 uncultured Actinomycetes bacterium
CGTCATTCCTTGAGTTTTATCAGCATTATTTCTAGATGCTAAAACGGCATCTTGTAATGCCTTAATCACCTCAGCCTGATCAATTAATGAATTAAATACACTCATACTGACTTTTGGTTTTTCTTTAAACCTTTAATTGCGCCTACTCTTTCAACAATTAATTCATGTATTTGCTCAATAGAAAGCGAAGCGTCGATTATGGCAAATCTTTCTGGATCAGTGTTTGCCAAACTTAAATACTCTTGTCGTACGCGTTCATGAAAAGCTAGCGGTTCACTTTCTAGTCGATCATTTGATTGCAATCTGGCTAGCCCAATCTCTGCGGGCAAATCCATAATAATTGTCAGAGTTGGAGTTAAAGATTCAGTTGCCCATCGAGAAATTCTGGCAACTTCAGTTGGTAATAAAACTCTTCCTGCTCCTTGATAAGCAATTGATGAGTCGAAATATCTATCAGTAATAACTACTTCACCACGATCTAGTGCTGGCTTGATCTTTGCAAACACATGATTTGCCCTATCTGCAGCATACATAAGTGCCTCAGCTCGTGGAGAAATAACACCAGTTTTATTATCTAACAATATTTCACGTAGTTGATTACCTAGTGGCGTGCCGCCTGGCTCTCTTGTAAGTAAAACTGTTTCACCATTTCTTTCAAGCCACTCTTTTAATAATTTAGTTTGTGTAGATTTACCAGAGCCTTCGCCACCTTCAAATGAAATAAATACTCCACTACTTATTTGCCCAGTCATAGCACCTAGTTCGCCTCTAAAGGCCGATTTAATATCACTCCAAAGTGAAACTGTTGGACGATCTCTCATGTGTAAATAGGACAGAACACCAACAGCAGTTGCTATTAATCCAGCAAAGAACATTGTAAAAGCTGCTCCGTTGTAGGTAACAGTGGTGGTTCTAAAAGAGTATGTGTGCTCACCAATTGCAGCTGCAATCAATGGAGATATTGCAAGTACTAGTACCAGTGAGACTCTTATAAGTGATTGCACAAATGCAAAGGTTCTACCCCTGATCTCATCTTCTACTTCCAACCCAAGCATAGTGAAGCCAGAAACCCAAGTTACTCCTGAAAAGATTCCCAAAATAATTGTTATAAAAATAGCTAAAACTAAGTTTAAAACTAAAGATAATCCAACTAGTAATATTCCTGAAATTGCTAATGAAGCTCCAAATAATCTTCTTCTTGTAAATTGAGAAAAAACTTTTGGTCCAAAGGAAATACCAGTAGCTAAACCTAAAAATACTGAACCAAATAACACACCGTATGCTGCTTCACCTGCCTGTAAATCATCTACAAAAGTTCGCGCTAGTCCTATAACCGCACCTGCTGCAAAAAAAGCACCAAGCATTCCAAAAACTAAACCTCTAATTACCTTTGAATCTTTGATAAACACAAAGCCATCTATTAGAGATTTAGCAAATGAAAGCTGTTTAACATTCGCTGCAGGTCCTGCAGGTATTTCTTTAAGCCTCCATACCGTATAGGCACAAAATGCAAAACTGATTGAATTAATATAAAGAGCAAGATCTGCAGCACTAGCTGGGGTGTTGTTTCCTAAAATCGAATTTACTGCACCTGAAAATACTGCCAAAATTGAAAACACTAGGGCGGCTATAGGTGCTGTTCCATAAGAGGCAAGTAGTGATACCTGATTTGCGCTTTCTAATTTACTTTTTGGAACAAGGTTAGGAACTGAAGCCTCTTTTGCTGGTGACCAAAAAAGTGTAACAATTTCAACCAAAATTGTTGCGGTATAGAGCCAGAAATAATTGCCTACAATTGGAATTGATAAATATAAAGAAAATCTCAATACATCACATGAAATCATCAATTTTCTGCGATCAAAACGATCAGCAATTACACCTGCAAACGGTCCTAAAATTACAGCAGGCAGCAACCTAACTATAAAAACTCCAGCGATTGCAAAGTTTGCCTTTGCATAATCACCGCCAGCTAGTTGTTGAGCTAATGCAGTAGATGCAAGTAAACCTAACCAATCTCCGAAGGAAGAAAAAGCCATTGCTTGCCAAAGTTTTCTAAATGCCGGAATTGCTAAAACACTACGAGATTGTGATTGCGCGGGGGCTGATAGATATGGCAATGACATGTTATTAGTCTACTTCTGTTGGCAAAACTCTACTCAGGTAAGTTTCCAACGCCAGTCGCACCCTTTTTTGCCTTTTTCTTGGCAGCTGAGCCTTTAACTGTTTTTTCGGTAAGTGTTGGAGCACTCTTTTTAGATCTTTTGCCTTTTTTCTTTGAACCCTCTGGATTTTCAATTTCCCAAGCTCTTCTGCCTGCTAACAATTCAAGCGCACGCTCTAAAGTTAGTAGTTCAACTGCATCTCCTCGACGAAGTGTTGCGTTAGTTTCACCATCTGTTACGTAGACACCAAATCTTCCATCTTTAACAATTACATCACGACTTGTTTGAGGATCTTTGCCTAATTCCTTAAGTGGTGGTTTTACAACGCCACGTCTTCTTACTTTTGGTTGCCTATAAATCTCAAGTGCCTCTTCAAAATTAATTGAAAATAACTGATCTTCACTTGTCAAAGTTCTTGAATCAGTTCCATGCTTTAAATAAGGACCATATCTTCCATTTTGTACAGTAATAACTTCGCCCTCATACTCGCCCAAATTTCTAGGTAAAGAAAGTAATTTAAGCGCATCAGGTAGCGCCACCGTGTCAAGTGACATAGTAGAAAGCAGTGAAGCGGTTCTAGGTTTTGGTGCATCCTTTTTCTTCCGCTTCTTTTTTGCACCCTCTTCTACTATCTCTTCTGGAAAAACTTCAGTTACATAAGCTCCGAATCGACCAGACTTTGCAATCAACTCCAAACCAGTTGCTGGATCTACTCCAAGCTTTCGCTCACCTGATGGCTTTGCCAGCAATTCAATAGCTTTAGAAAGTGTTAATTCATCTGGCGCCATTTCTTCTGGAATATTTGCATACTTACGTTCTTCACCAGTGCCTTGTTGAAGATATGCACCAAATCTTCCAACTCTAATCTCAATATCTTCACCCATCTTCATGGTATTTA
>CAIUBS010000041.1 GCA_903897475.1 uncultured Actinomycetes bacterium
CTTGGTGCAATAATAAAATCTAAATCCTCAGATTTAAACTTATAAACTAATTACTTAAGTTGTTTGCTTATCCCACAGTAGTCTTTGTAACAACTCCCTTTTTTATAGTTAGATCAACTCTATCTACACGATAATCCCTTGTTAAGGCAAAATCTTGGCCATCCTCTTGAGCAATTCGATGTACACCTTGCATCAAAGAAATACAGGAGATGGCATCATCTTTTTTCATACCAACCAAGGTTGCAGATTGTGCATTTGTGATCACTGGAAGTGACATTTGCTCAACAGTTGGACAGGTTGCTGGCTCATATACCACTCCAAAAGTTTCTTTACTTCCAGTTGAAACGGTGATGTTAGCTCTACCTTTTGACCTAATCGAGAAGTTATAAATACCTTCAATTGCAGTGCTAGAAAATCTAGCTAGGTATAGGTAATTTGTTCTGCCGTATGGCTCATAAAACTTAGTGCGCTCAGTAAATTTAACTACACTCTTATTACCATCGGGGGCGGTGATGGTAACTGTTGGTAATTTACTTAATGGCAATCTGTTCTCTGGCGCCCTATCAATAATTAAATACTCAAAATTTAATAACTCCCCAGCTTTTAATGATGCTCTAAAGCCCCGCTCTTGATTAGCTTTAGTAAAACTAGCTCGAAGAGCAAATGAGATCGTGCCATCAACTAAAATTGGTCCCTTATTAGCTGAAGTATGAGTACTAGTTAAAGCCACAGGTTGATGAGCATGTGCAGAGTTAATTTGCCCAAATAAGAGTGCGGCAAAAACTAAAATTGCTATAGGTTTCACAACTTGATTTAACCATATAAGACTTAAAATTAGATGAGATAGACCCTCACCTTAATAATCCTTGTAATTATTCTATTTTTTAAGGTGAGGGCCTGACTTTGAATTTACTTAATCTCGATTACGCGAGGCTTTTTCTCCTCAGGAATCTGGCGCTCTAACTCAATCTTTAGCACACCATCTTTAAGCTCAGAGCCTAGAACTTTGACATGATCTTCTAGGGCAAAGCTTTGCCTAAATTGACGAGCTGCTATTCCCTTATATAGGTAGTTAGCCTCAGCAGATTCCTCATTAGTTGATTGAGATCCCTCAACAGTTAACTGATTATTTGCAAGCTCAATCTTTAGATCCTTCTTGCTAAAGCCAGCAACTGCCATCTCAATTTGATAGTGATCATCATTTACTTGCTTGATGTTGTAGGGAGGAAATGAGGTATTACGGCCCATTAACGCATTAGACATCTCATCTAATAGGCGCATTGGGCGATCAAAGCCAACTGCCCAAGACTCTAAGTTTGGAAAGAAGTTAGCTAAGGAAATACCAGTGTCTGGGTATTCACGTTTTGTTAATGTAGTCATGCTTATTTCTCCTTATATATTAAGCGAGAAGTTTTCTTCGCTGAGATCCCCATTCGGCAAATCTCACCGGCAATAACAAATGGCCTTTTTTTCTTATTCCCAAACCCATATGGGCTACCCCTCAATAATTATGCGTAGATTTCTTAAAAAATCCTTAAAAAACTTATTGCCCACTAAGGCTATCCAGGTCTAGCCTTTATAGATGTATCAGCACGGGGTAAAAAATACGCTTAAAGGTGGGGCGGTAGTTTTTGGCGCCTCGGCAATTTTTTTACTCGCTGCCCCTGAAGTTTTTTTAGATCTGCTTGGTTTTGAAAGTAATCCAGAGTTAATCTGGTCGATGCGAATGATTGGAATAACTCTGGTAGCACTTGCTGGCAATATGTGGCAAAACTCTAAGTTAAACAATAATGCAAGCGGTATTAAATTTGTTGGTCGGGTTATGTTTATCTCTGCTCTAGCACTTGGCGTACTTACTATTTTCATTCCAGCTGAGTTAACCCCGTTTTCAGTTATCTATGCTGCAATTGGCCTTGCCTTTGCACTTTTATACCTAATAAACTTAATTAGAAAGTAGTTTTAACTTATAGTTAGGTATGAAAAACTCTAAGCGAGTAGCCAAGGCTAAAAATGGCTTCGCCCCTAAAATTTGTATTACCTGCAATTTGCCATTTGAATGGCGCAAAAAATGGGCTAAAGATTGGGAAAATGTTAAGTACTGCAGCAAAAGATGTGCTGGCTAGATGAAGCGCATTATCTATATCCCATTTGATCATCTGCACCCTAAGTATGGATCACTTGCAGGTGCTGATCCAAAGAGTGATCTAATTGTTTTAGTTGAATCTGCCCGCATGGTTACTGGTGGTAGTTGGAATAAGGTGAGATTGTATTTTCTTATCTCCTCCGCCAGACACTTTAAGGCTGAGCTTGAGCAATTAGGGTTTAAAGTTTTATACATAAA
>CAIUBS010000042.1 GCA_903897475.1 uncultured Actinomycetes bacterium
CTTCCAGTGATCACAAATGCACAATCTGCAACCTTGGTTGGTATGAAAAAAGATGATGCCATCTCCTGTATCTCCTTGATGCAAGGTGTACATCGAATTGCTCAAGAGGATGGCCAGGATTTTGCCTTAACTAGGGATTATCGTGTAGATAGAGTCGATCTAACTATCAAAAAAGGAATTGTTACAAAGACTTCGGTGGGATAAGTAATCAACTTAAGTAATGTACTTATAGGTTTAAATCTGAGGATTTAGATTTTATTATTGCACCAAGTACACCAAGTTTGTTATCTTCAAAGGATAGTTGGTAAGTAAGAGTGAAATTACCATCCTTACTTACTACATCTACATCCTGCACAAGTGTTTCCTGTTCAACTACACAATCACCAAATGTGTAATCTTGATAACTTATAAGCATTTGATACTGATTAGAAATGATTAATGAAAACTGTTGTAAATCAACATTTTGTTGGAAAGAGTCAGCAGCGTATTTATATGCCCCTTTAAAATTTCCTGCCGCTAACGCCTTTATTTGACCAGATATATGATTTGCGATCTGCCCCCTTTGTTCATTTGAA
Source organism: uncultured Actinomycetes bacterium (assembly GCA_903897475.1). Taxonomy (GTDB): domain Bacteria; phylum Actinomycetota; class Actinomycetes; order Nanopelagicales; family Nanopelagicaceae; genus Nanopelagicus. Next base: position 576 of record CAIUBS010000042.1, read on the forward strand.
CATTTTCCGTCATTTAGTTTTATAAATGGCGATGGATTACCACAAGAAGTAAGTACAACTGTTGCAATTAAAATTTGAATAATGCTCCCACCAGTCATACCGCCAAAACCTTTTTCTGATTTGACTGACCAATTCATCTGCTTAGTATAGAAAGCAAAATGGCTAGATAGAATAGAAAAATAGATTAATTAGCTCACTTTAAAATTCAGTAAATCTACATACCTAGAAGATTTTATGGCTAATAATTTGAAGTGATTCTCCACTATATAGGTCAGATATACCACACAGTATTGGAGTAATTCTCAGGGTAGCGCTGGTGCTAAAGATTGGGCTCGTAGAGCATAAATTTGGAGATAAAGGAATTTAGTTCTTATTAGCCAATTTAAGTAAGAACGGCAAAGATGGGTAAACTGCTCATGTGAGTGATTTAAAACTGGCCCTTGAATTAGCTGATCTAGCAGATCAAATATCAATTTCTCGTTTTGGATCTACCGATTTAATTGTCACAGAAAAGCCTGATTTAACCCCAGTATCTGATGCAGATCGCAAAATCGAAGAGGTGATAAGAGAGCATTTAAGATTACATAATTCATCTGATGGTGTAATTGGCGAGGAGTTTGAAAAAAAGAGTTCAACTAATAATCGAGAGTGGATATTAGACCCTATCGATGGCACAAAAAATTACATCAGAGGTGTCCCAGTTTGGGCCACGCTAATTGCACTTAGAATTAAGAATGAAATAACTTGCACAGTTGTTTCTGCACCAGCGATAAATAGGCGATGGTATGCCACAAAAGGTGAGGGTGCATTTGTCTGTGAAAATATTTTAGGCAAACAAACAACTAGAAGACTTCAAGTAAGTGGTGTGAATAAAATTTCTGATGCTAGTTTTGCATTTGCTGAAGTAGTTAAGAAGGATCACTGGGAAGCAAATTATGAATCATTTTTAAAATTATCAAATGAGGTTTGGCGAAGTAGGGGATTTGGGGATTTTTGGGCCCATATGTTGGTTGCTGAAGGGGCGGTGGACTTTACTATCGAACCAAAACTTGCCCTTTGGGATATGGCGGCGTTGTACTTAATTGTTAAAGAGGCAGGTGGCTCATTTACCAATCTTGCGGGAGTAGATGGAGTAACAGGAGCCGGAGCAATATCATCTAATGGCAAACTTCATGATCAACTTGTTAAACGATTTAACTAAGTGTTTAGAATTAAGTGCTCTTGGTAGTAACTGTTGTTAAAGCTGATTTAAATTGAGTTGAGGAAAAATCAATGCAAGCCCGATCATACTTTTGCATTCCCCACTGCCAAAAATCAAAATCTATGTCAGAGATACTATTTTGAATTGAAGCCCATAAGCTCCAGCCATATCTAGCTAGCAGTGCAAATAACCAGGCTCTTGCAACCTTTTCTGGCCTATGTTCACCATAGTAACTATCAACTAGTTCTATTAATTGTTCATAACTAAGTTCTGATTCACTATAAATATTGCCCAATTCAAAGCAGGCATCATTATTGCCGGAGTACTCATAATCTATTAACCAAATTTTTTGACCATCATCAATAAAATTTGCTGCAAGTAGATCATTATTACAGGGTACCTTTCCCTCATCTAAGACTGCCAGGGCTGATTTCATTTGTGAAAGTTTTGATGCATAATCCAAGTAATTTTTAGGAACTCTAAAACCACGCTCAGTAACAATTTTTAGATAATTTTGTTGTATTTCAAACATATCAAAATCTCGGACAAAGGCTTTAGCAGAGTGCAATTTCTTAACACTTTGAGCAATTCTTTCTAGATTTGCAGCCACATCAGCTGCACCATATGTCCTACCTGGTAAATAACCAATAACTAAAAGTCCAAAGTCAGGTAAAAAGTCATAAACCGGAGCACCTACTCCAATCTCTGCAGCAATCTTAGAGTTTTCAAACTCAGCCATACGGTCAATAGAAAGTAGGGATGATTTATTACTTGAAACTCTGGCAACGTAATCGCCAGAAGGTGTTGAGACTTTAAGATTTATATTAGTCAATCCTCCAGATAGTTCGGTCACCTGATCTCTAACTTGTAATCTTGGAACTAAATTTAGAAGATCACTAAATCCATTGATTGAGTTGCCCACAGATAAAGGATACAGTTGGATTATGGCTACACAAGAGCTACCTAGTAGAGCAAAGATTGTTGTAATCGGTGGCGGTGTTGGCGGGACTTCAGTTGCCTATCATCTAGCGCAATTGGGTGAAAAAGATGTGATACTTCTAGATAGATCAGATTTAACAAGTGGTTCAACATTTCACTCCGCAGGATTAGTTGGTCAATTGCGAGCAGATCCAACACTAACCAAAATGAATATGTACTCAGTAGAGCTATATCGAAAACTAGAGCTTAGTGAAACACCGGCATCCTGGCGTGAGTGTGGGTCAATAAAAATTGCATCAAGTAAAGAACGTATGCAGGAGATAAGACGCCAAATCGGTTGGGCAAAGACCTTTGGTTTAGATCTACAAGAGATTTCAACTGCTCAAGCTAAAGAGTTATTTCCACTTATGGATACCACCGATGTAGTAGGTGGTTGTTATATGGCATCTGATGGACAGGTAGATCCATCTCAATTAACCCAAGCTATGGCAGCGGGCGCCAGAAAAGGTGGGGTAAAAATCTTTACCCACACCAGAGTTTTAGCGATTAATACCGATAGAAACCGAATCAAATCAGTAAGTACTGATAAGGGTGAGATTGAGTGCGAGATAGTAGTTAATTGTGGTGGCATGTTTGCCGCAGAAATCGGCAGATTAGCAAAGGTTAGAGTTCCCATAATTCCGATGAGCCATCAATATCTAATTACAGAAAATTTCCTTCCTGATGATGCAAAATTCTTACCATCCCTTAGAGATCCCGATAATTTGATTTACTTTAGGCAAGAGGTAAAAGGCCTAGTAATGGGTGGTTATGAGCGAAATTCAAAACCATTTACTGCAAGTAGTACTTCATATGATCAAATCCCAGCAGATTTTAACTCTAAGTTATTACCTGAGGAGTGGGATCGATTTGAAGAGATTGCCACAAATGCAGCAAAAAGAGTTCCTAAGATGAGTGAGGTTGGCTTAAAAAACTTTATTAATGGACCAGAAGGATTCACCCCAGATAATGAGTTTTGTTTAGGTGAAACCTCCGTTGGTGGCTTTTATGTTGCAGCTGGTTTTTGTGCTCATGGAATTGCTGGCGCTGGTGGAATTGGCAAGGTAGTTGCAGAGTGGATTGTTGGCGGTGAGCCAAGTATGGATCTGTGGCATATGGATATTAAACGATTCTCTGATGCCTACAACTCACCAAAATTTACACTGGCACGGGTTACTGAAAATTATGAAGCTTATTACGACATTCATTATCCAGGTGAGGAGCGGCAAAGTGCACGGGAAGAGAATAAATCTCCGATTTATCAATGGCATAAAGATAATGGCGCAGTATTTGGGGAAAAGGCGGCCTGGGAGCGGGTTAATTACTATTTAAATCCCAGTGAGAAGATGGATGAGAGTTTAAAACCAAATGGTTGGGTAGGAATAAATTGGCACCCAGCTGTATCACTTGAACACTTTGCCACAAGAAACTCTGCTGGCTTATTTGATGAATCTAGTTTTTCTAAAATAAAGATAAAGGGTAAAAAATCTGGTGAGTTTTTAAATTATGTTTGTGCTAATAATGTTGTTAAAGGGGTGGGTAAAACAACCTATACCCAAGCGCTCAATAAAAAGGGTGGAATTGAATCTGATTACACTGTAACTCAAGTTGCAGAAGATGAGTTTTTGATAATAACTGGAACTGCATTTTTAAATCATGATAAGGGCTGGCTAGAAAAGGTAGCTAGAGAGAGTAATTTTGAGGAGGTAGAGATCACCGATATCACAAAGCAGCTTGCCTGCTTTGGTATCTGGGGACCAAATGCTAGAAAGATATTGCAGAAAGTAACCAATGCGGATCTATCAAATCAAGCATTTAGTTTTATGCATTCAAAAATGATTGAGTTAGGTGGTGTTAATTTAAGAGCTACCCGAATTACCTACGTTGGTGAGTTGGGTTGGGAGTTATATGTGCCAGCAGATGATGCGTTAAAGGTTTGGCTTTTGATTTTAGAGGCGGGTAAAGAGTTTAATCTTCGCCCATGTGGCTATCGAGCAATTGAATCTCTTCGTCTAGAAAAAGGATATAGAGCTTGGGCTGGTGAGATTAATTCTGAGACTAACCCATTTGAGGCTGGATTAGGGTTTGCTGTTTCCATGAAGAAAGATAATTTTGTTGGCAAGGCAGCGATAGAGCAATTAAAAGATAATTTAAATAGAAAATTAAGCGCTCTAACATTTGATGATATTAAAGATGTGGCTATGGGAAATGAGCCGATATTTGTGAACAACTCGGTAGTAGGAAGAGTTAAATCAGCCGGTCAGGGTTACACCATTAAAAAAGCGATCGCATATGCATATTTACCAGCTGATATCGCAAAGGTTGGCACAAAAGTTGAGGTTGAGATGTTTGGAACTAAAAAAACAGCCACTATTGAGGCTGAGCCTTTATTTGATCCTCAAAGTGAACGGGTAAAGAGCTAGTTTTCTATACAACGGTTTTACTCATCTAACTTTCCCAGAGAATTTAAAGATTTATATAGCAGTAAAAGTTAATAACTCTAATAGGCTTGCGAACATGGCATCTGGCTCATTAGTCCTAGCACAGCTAGAAAGTGAAGCGATTGAAATAATTCGCCACACTTCAGCCACTGTTAAAAAGCCAGTAATGCTTTACTCAATCGGTAAAGACTCTTCGGTCCTATTGCATTTAGCGATGAAGGCTTTTTATCCAGCTCCTATTCCATTTCCATTACTTCATATTGATACCACCTGGAAGTTTAGAGAGATGATTACTTTCCGTGATCAGATATCAAAGCAGTATGGTGTTGAGTTATTTGTTCACACTAATAAGGATGGTGTAGCTGCAAATATCACACCATTTAATACTGGAATATCTGAATACACCAGAGTGATGAAGACAGTAGCCCTTCGCCAAGCCTTAGATCTTTATGGATTTGATGGCGCACTTGGTGGCTCAAGACGAGATGAGGAGCGATCAAGAGCAAAGGAGCGAGTCTTTAGCGTAAGGGGTGTTGGCCACTCTTGGAATCCTAGAATGCAACGACCAGAGCTTTGGCGTTCATATAACTCACTGCTTGCAACTGGAGAGAGTCTTCGCATATTTCCATTATCTGATTGGGTGGAGGCTGATATTTGGCAGTACATCTATCAAGAAAATATTCCAGTAAATCCACTTTACTTTGCCAAAGTACGTCCTGTAGTAAAGCGCGGTGAGCAATTAATAATGATTGATGATGATCGCTATCCACTAAATCCAGGTGAGCAGCCGCAGCAGATTGAGGTTAGATTTAGAACTTTAGGTTGCTATCCACTTACAGCCGCTACGCAATCATCAGCAAAAACTTTGCCTGAGATTGTAGACGAGGTCTTAAATGTTAAATTATCAGAGCGGGCAACTAGATTAATTGATGGTGCAAATGAAGATTCAATGGAGAAGAAAAAAATAGAGGGTTACTTCTAATGCAACAACCAATTATTAGAGCACTCACCTGTGGCAGCGTAGATGATGGTAAGAGCACATTAATTGGCCGTCTACTAGTTGCAACCGATTCAATTCCACAAGACACATTGGAAGCTGCCAGATTTACTAGAAGAAGTGGTTCAACTATTGCTGCAGGAGAGGTTGATTACAGCTTGTTGACAGATGGCCTAGAGGCAGAGCGGGAGCAGGGAATAACAATCGATGTGGCATATCGATCAATGCAGTTAGGCGATGATCAACGATTGATATTAGCTGATGCGCCAGGGCATGAGCAGTACACCAGAAATATGGCAGTTGCAGCCTCAAGAGCTGATATTGCATTGGTTTTAGTAGATGCTTCTAAAGGTGTTAGAGAGCAAACCCAACGTCACTTAACAATCTGCTCTGTTATGGGAGTAGAAAAAATAATAATAATTATAAATAAGTTAGATCAATTTGATTACAACCAGGATAAATTTAATGAGATCTGTAATCAATTGGCTCCAGTTATTACCCAACTTAAATTAGTAAATCCAACCTTTTTGCCAGTTAGCGCCTTATATGGTCAAAACCTGGCTAGCAGAAGTGAGGTAATAACTTGGTATAAAGGTGAGTGCTTGTTGGAGTTAATAAAGGGCTTTAAACCAAATAAGCAGGTTGCAAATTATCCAAGATTAGATATCACCTTAAATAAAAATACCCCATCTGGCCGAGTTATATACGGCAGAGTATTTGGTGGCAGTATAAGTAATAAAGATAAATTGCAGCTTTGGCCAGCTAAGAAAACTGTTGAGATTGCAAAATTATTTGATATCTCAGGTGAGGTGCAATCAGTAGGAGATGGGCAATCAGTTGCCTTGCAATTTACTCAAGAGATCGATGCGCCAAGGGGGGATATTTTAACCTCGCCAGATTATCCACTTGAGTTTAATAATAGATTTAAGGCTCAAGTTATCTGGCTAAATGAGGCTCCGTTAATTAGAAGTCGCTCCTATACCTTAATTTCTGGAGTCACTAATGTGGCAGTAACAGTTACCTCAATCTTGCGACAACATAATTTCACCTCAAGTGATTCATCAGTTTCAGAAACCCTGGCCGTTAATCAAATCGGTGTAATTGAGTTTGTAGCAGATTCTCAAGTAGCACTTGAAACTTATAGTAAATCTAAGGAGTTTGGTAATTTTATTTTGGTAGATCGGGCCTCAAAGGAAAGTATTGGCGCCGGTATGGTTATTGCAGCCCTTGGTAGTGGAGACATTACAACCCATAGTTATCAGATTGGTAAGCAGCAAAGATCTGCTCAAAAGCAGCAAAGTAGCAAAGTTATTTGGTTAACTGGTTTATCTGGTTCAGGCAAATCAACAATTGCAAATGAGCTATCAAATCAATTATTTGCTTTAGGTAAGCATGTTTATGTATTAGATGGTGATAATTTAAGATCTGGGTTAAATATTGATTTAGGCTTTACTCCAGCTGATCGAGCAGAGAATGTGAGGCGGGTATCGCAGGTAGCAAAACTAATGGTCGATGCTGGCTTAATTGTGATTGTTGCCTTGGTAAGTCCCTATTTAAGTGATCGCCAGCGGGCAAAATCAATATTTGAAGCAGATGAATTCTTTGAAATCTTTGTTGATACCCCGCTTGAAATTTGTCAGCTGCGAGATAGCAAAGGCTTATATAAGAAGGCAAAGGATGGCAAGATAAGTAATCTTTCTGGAGTTGGCCAAGAGTATGAAGTGCCTACTGATCCAAATTTAGTAGTTGATGGTAGTAAAGAGGTAGCAAAGATTGTTAAAGAGATTATGGAGAAGATAATTTGAGTTGGCTTTTATTTGCACTTGCTGGCTCGATTGCGCAATTGGTAGATGGCGCACTTGGAATGGGTTTTGGTCTACTTAGCTCAACTTTATTATTAACTTTGGGCGCATCAGCGGCGTTGGCATCAACAGCTGTTCATATGGCTGAGCTTTGTACAACTCTTGCCTCCGGTGTCTCACACTGGCGAGTAGATAATATTGATAAGAAAATTTTGCTTAGGCTAGCAATTCCTGGCGGAATCGGTGCATTTTTAGGTGCTTTGTTTTTATCCTGGATTGATCTATCAACTGGCAAGGTGTTTATCTCAACCATACTTTTATTCTTAGGATTCCTACTTTTATATCGAAATCTATTTAGCACTCTACCTGGCAATATTATGGATATTAAAAATCCTAAATTTTTATCTTACTTAGGTTTTTCTGGTGGTTTTGTAGATGCCTCAGGTGGTGGAGGCTGGGGACCAATAGTTACGCCAACATTATTATCAGTTACCAGTGTTGAGCCGAGAAAAGTAATTGGCACAGTTAGTGCCTCTGAGTTTATTGTTGCTCTATCTGCCTCACTGGGATTTCTAATCAATATCAATCGAATTGATATTGATTGGTCTGTTGTAGCTGGCCTTGCACTCGGTGGCACCTTAATGGCACCAGTTGCTGCCCTTTTAGCTGGAAAGTTACCTAAGCGAGCACTTGCTAGCTTAGTTGCAGTAGCAATTATCCTAATTAATGGTTATCGATTATTAGTTGGTAATTAGTAGTACTGCTTAATCTCAATTCCCTTATCTGATAACTGCTTTAATACCTTTAAATAAGTTTGTTCAAACTTAGTTGGGGATTTAACCTCATTCTTCCAAAGCCCCATACTCATCTTCTCCTTAGCGAAAGTTTTATCAAACTCAAGCCGTAATTGCTCCTGATCTTCTAGATCAAGAAATTTTAGAATTAAGTTATAGGATTGAGTACGGTTGTATAGAATTAAATCCTCTAGCCTTAAATTAATCTTTTTATCTACTGAAACTCTTTCTAATCCAAGGTGAGCTAACTCAATTCGCTTTTGCCACCACTTTAGAGCAAGGTGAGGATCATCTGGACCCCACCTCTCTTTAGAGACAGAGTAAGCCACATCTCTGCCATCTCGGATCATATTTATAAAGTGAGCATCGGGAAGTAGCTTAATTATTCGATTACCATTTTGAATATTTGCAGGAGTTGAATCTGCAAAGTATTTAATATCAGGTTTTTTAATCTGAGCAGAACTGAGATTTAAATAAAGTTGAATTGAAGCATGATATAAATTTGTTCTTTTCTCCTTTTTAAAATTAGTAAGTTGCTCATTTAAGAAATCTAACTCAATTGCTTGGCATAGACCCCTTGGGTTTCCCTTTTTACCAACCTCTTGCCACCATCTACCACTCATTCGTTGATAGAAAATACTGGTAGCAGATTTTCCTTTAATAAAAATTAATTTACTAAGTAATCGTTTTGTTAACTCACTATTTGTATTTTCAAAATTCAATGGACGCTTAAAATTTAGATCTAATAAACCAAAACGATCAGTTAGGTATCTAATCTCCCTTGGAAGGCTGGTGTGAACTTGCCGATGATGATTAAGTAGATTTACTATCGCAGTTGTGCCGCTACGGCCCGTGCCACCAGAGAATAGGGGCGTAAATGGGGTACTCATTTAGTTAGCGTATCGGCAATCTTTAATAAATCTGCCTGGTGGTTAAAATTCACAGAATTACTTAAGAGTTTGCGCTTATAAACTATTTTAGCTCCCAGCTAATAAATAGTGATACCTCAACCTTAGTTGAGCCCATATCAAATGATGTGCCAAGTGCTTCTTTACTAGTTGCCATTGGCATAACTGGTGATTCAGATCCACTTTCATTAATCGATAAGATCTTGCCTAATTTCTTACCAGTTAACTGTGCGTAATCCTGAGCCTTTAGCTTTGCCTTAGCAATTGCATCTGCTCTTGCACTC
>CAIUBS010000043.1 GCA_903897475.1 uncultured Actinomycetes bacterium
ACTAACTTACGAGCGATCTGCTCGCTTCTGCTAAGCGATTACTTATGGTGCCATCAATGACATCATCGGCATATCGAATGGATATGCCTCCTAAAACCTTTGGATCAATCTCAACATTTATGTGCACTTGTCTGCCCATTTGTTTGGTAAGCGCTGCGATTAGTGAACTCTTTTGTGATTCAGTAAGAGCCACCGCACTCTTTACATGAGCAACTAATCGATTACGGCTGGTAGAAACATAATGTGAGTAGGTAGCCAATGTGGCATCGATATTTCGACCACGACGTAGGGCCACAACCCGAGTAAGTAGATTTAAAGTAGAACTTACATACTTGCCCTTTATCACTGACTCTAACAGCGATTGCTTGCCGGCATCAGACTCAGCTGAGGAGTTTAATACCTGACGAAACTCCGGGTTTGCTACCAATAGTTGTGCAAAATCAAACAATTGGCTCTCAACCAACTCTAATTCATTATTTTTATCCGCCACATAACTTTCAGCCTCAACCGCTAAATTCTCAATTGCATCTGCTATTTCAGATGGTGAGGACCATCGAAGTGATACAGCTTGAGTGAATAATGAGGTAGCAGCAGCACCTAGATTTTTTCCAAATAAATTTGAAATTAGCTCACTCTTTGCCGCCGTATCTCTAGAGTTATCGGTCAATGCTCGACGTAATCCAACTGATGAGCTTAAAACTTCAAGAATTGCAAATAAATTATTAGCAAATTGAGCGGAGTCAGCAACGGAGAGTTTACTTATACTCTCTGCTAACGCTTTTCGCAGAGTAATTACTGATGCTCTACTGGTTCCGCCCAAAATTTTCATAATTACTTACTCTTCTCCAAGTCTGCAATAAATCGATCCACGATGCGAGATTGACGGACCTGGTCATCCAATGCTTCTCCGACAATCTTTCCTGCCAATTCAGTCGCTAATGCGCCAACTTCATTACGCAGCGCAGTAACTGCTTGTTGACGTTCTGCTTCAATTGCAGCAGTTGCTGCAGCGGTAATTCTGGCTGCTTCTTCTGCGGCTTTGGCACGCAAATCTTCAATTATTGCCGCCCCTTGAACTCTTGCATCTTCACGAATTTTTTGTGCCTCACCCCGAGCTTCATTTAATTGTGTTGTGTACTGAGTAAGTGCACGTTCAGCTTCAAGTTGAGCCCGTTCAGCTTTTTCCATTCCACCCTGAATTGCTTCAGTTCGAGCAGCAAATGCTTTTTCAAACATAGGCACAACTTTTGACCTAAGAACTAGGAATAAAAGTGAAAATGCAATAAAACCAACGATTAACTCCGCAGTATGCGGAACTAATGGGTTAGCGCCCTCACCAGCTGCCCAATTATTAAACTTAATTAAAGTCATGTTTTATTTACTCTCGCCTTTTATAGTACGAAAGCTAAAACCAGACCGAATAGCGCCAAAGCCTCTGCAAGTGCGAAGCCCAGGAATGCAATCGGCTGCAAAACAGATCTTGCCTCAGGTTGGCGTGCAACACCGCTTATATACGCAGCGAAAATCATGCCAGTTGCGATTGCAGGTCCGATTGCAGATAGGCCATAACCGACCAGGTTGAGTGTGCCTGTCATTTTCTTTTCCTTCTTTCTTTGTTTGTTGTTACTTTGGTTTTTTTAGTGCTCATCCGCCAACGCACCCGCAATATAGAGGGCAGTTAGAAGAGTAAAGATATACGCCTGTAGGCATTGGACCATAAACTCAAAGAAAGTTAAGGCGATACCGAAGGCAAAAGCAAAAGGCGAAACCAGCTTGAGGCCAATTACGCCCTGTAATAAATGCTCCCCACCTAAAATAAATACTAATAGCAGTAGGTGGCCAGCAAACATATTTGCAAATAGACGAAGTGATAGCGTCAGCGGTCGAACGAGGAAGTAAGTTGCAATTTCAATTGGGGTCAAAAGAATATACACAGGTTTTGGTACACCTGGCATAAACATTATTTCCTTTAAGTAGGCGATTAATCCTTTGTGCTTAATAGCTACATAGTGGAAAATAACAAATGTAAATAGAGCAAGAACATATGGAAAACTAACGCGCGACATTGTTGGAAATTGCAAGAACGGAATAATTCCAAAGAGGTTATTAGTTAAAATAAATGTAAATAAGGTAAATAAGTATGGGACAAACCTCATAAACTCATGTCCTATTACATCTCGAGCCAAGTCATTTCTCACAAATGAATAGATGCTCTCACCGGCAAATTGAAATTTTGATGGCACAACTGCAGCCTTACGGGCTGAGAGAATAAAAAAGACTGAAATTAAAATTACTGAAAAGAATGCTAGAAATACTGGTTTTGTGGTAAATGGGTTATCACCAAAGACTGGGGGTAAATTAAAATCGGCAGTGCTTGGTGGTTTGAAACCATCCTCGCTTGCTAGATACACGCCCACTTATATCTCCTGATTTTTGAATTTCTTGACTGACCTAGCCGGAGGGAAAAGCGGCTACGGGCGAAACCCTATTAGGTAAGGATGGTTAAAGTGAAATTAGGAGAGGTTAAAATCACCCACCTAATCCTCAGAGTTAGTTTTTGGTGATTTTAATCGCGTCCAAAGCGAAGCCATACTAGGTAAATTGATGCCCCAGCACCTAGAAGTAAACCCACTAAGGCAAAGTATGAGGTATCAAGCCACTGATCGACTCCCCAGCCTATCCCACCCCAAATCACAAGTCCGGACAATAAATAACCAACAATTGACCAGAGTGCATTTTCTTCATTCTTTGAATTATTTAGATCGCCACTATTAGGAGTCTTTTCACTCACAATTTTTCTCCTTCTGTCTCGGGCAAAGGCAGCTGAACCTTTAGCTTAAAAAAAGATCTAACCTCTCCAAATAACCACGCCATCGTAATCAAAATTGCACAGATTGCAAAACTCTCACGATCCACCATACTGCGTTCAGTATATTTTGTGACCAAAAGAAGGAATACACCCATAAATATAACCTTGGCAAAGTATGAAAACATTGCCAACGCCATTGTTGCCATAGGGTCTAAATTTCGAGAAATTCGCGCAACTAATAAATTAATACTGAAGAAAACTATTACAGTCACCGTCGCTAAAGCTGCACCAACTGCTCCAGATTTACCATTTAAGTAACTCAAAATAATTAAACATATAAGGGCGGTAACCGAGGCTGGAAATAATGCTCCCCGCCAAAGTTGAGTATCGCTGAATTTAGTTTTTGACATTAGAGTAGTGAACTATCTTTTATATTTTTTATAATGAATATTGAAAAACTAAATATTAAGGCACCAGATAAAATTGCAAACCAAACTGGTAAAAAAGCTGCAATAACAGTTGGTAGAGCAAACATTGCAGTCCAAAGATATAAAATGACCGTAGTTCTTTGTTGAGTCAAACCTAATCTCATAATTCGGTGATGCAAATGTTCACGATCAGCATCAAAGGGTGACCTACCCGCCTTTAATCTTCTAATAATTGCCATAACAAAATCAAGCAGTGGAATTGCCAGAATTGAAAATGGCAGAAGTAACGGTAGCAATGCATTTCCACCATTTTCCTCGTTTATAGCCGAAGCATCTACCTGACCCGTTAAAGTAATTGCAGATGCACTGATTAGTAGCCCTAAAAACATTGCGCCTGAGTCACCCATAAAAATTTGGGCTGGATGAAAATTGTGTGGCAAAAATCCAAGGCAAAGTCCTATAACGACCGCGGTAATTAGTGATGGTGCTCCTGCACGGTTTAGGCCATTAATAACTGCCAGTAGATATGAAAAGGCAAAAAATGAAGCTGCACAAATAAGTACGATTCCAGTTGCTAAGCCATCTAAACCATCGACAAAGTTAATTGCGTTAATAACTACCATTACAAATAAGACCGTTAGTAATTGCCCAATATTAGTAGGTAAGGTAGTAATGCCATTAATTGGTAACCATAAAATTTGAATACCATAAATTAACAATATTCCAGCAGATAGTGCTTGTCCGGCAAATTTTGTAATCGGATCTAGATCAAATCTATCATCGAGCATTCCTATAAATAGTATAAAAGTACCACTTAAGAAAATTCCAATGGCTTCTCGGCCAAAAGATTTATTTATAAGAGGTAAATAATTTGCTATTACTAAAGTTAAAGCCATGGCAAACCACATTGCCAGCCCGCCCCATCTTGGAGTTGGCTCTCGATGAACATCTCTAGTTCTGATTGCCGCTACTGCTCCAGATTTAATAGCTAAATCACGAACTAAAGGAGTTATCAGGTAGGTAATAATCGCTGCAAGTAAAACTGTAACAAGGTACTCGCGCATCTAGATCTCTTTAAATACTTGGCTCTTGATAAACTGGAAATTTCTTAGTCAACTGGTGTATTTCAGATCTAATCGCCTGTGCTTTATTGCCATCATCGCCATCCTTGATTGCACGTGCTATTAATCCTGCAATCAACTTCATCTCATCCTTGCCCATGCCCTGAGTTGTAGTAGCTGCAGTTCCTACTCTTATACCGCTGGTAACTGCTGGGCTCTCTGGATCAAAAGGAATTGAATTCTTATTTAGAGAAATTCCTGATTTACCACACCTTTCATCGGCGACTTTTCCATTAACTCCAGTAGATCTAATATCAATTAAAGCCAAATGTGTTTGAGTTCCACCAGAGACCGCGCGCATTCCTTCATTTTGTAATTCACTGGCAAGTGTTTGGCAATTTTCAATTACTTTCTTTGCATAACTTTGATAGGCCGCAGTAGCACATTCTTTTAGAACCACCGCTTTGCCTGCGACCGCACTCATAATTGGTCCGCCTTGCATGCCTGGAAATACCGCTTTATCTATTGCTGCAGCATGCTTTTCTTTGGAAAGAATCATTCCGCCGCGAGGTCCACGCAAAACTTTATGAGTTGTAAATGAAACAACATCTGCGTATGGCACAGGTGATGGAATAGCTTTACCTGCTACTAAGCCAATAAAGTGCGCTGCATCAACCCACATTATGGCTCCAACTTCATCGCAAATTTGCCGAACTTTTTCAAAATCAATCAGACTTGGATATGCAGTAGCTCCAGAGCAGATCATCTTTGGTTTATGTTCAATAGCTAGATCTCGTAATTGATCGTAATCAATTAGTTCATTATCTTGACGGACGCCATATGAAACTACATTAAACCACTTGCCAGAGAAGTTAACTTTTGATCCATGTGTTAGATGCCCACCATGAGGTAAGGACATCGCTAATACGGTGTCTCCCGGTTTTGTAAATGCTTGGTAAACAGCAACATTTGCACTAGCCCCTGAATGCGGTTGCAAATTAGCATGTTCTGCACCAAATAATTCTTTAGCTCGTTGAATACCAATAACTTCAACCTTATCTACTTCTTCGCATCCACCGTAATATCTTTTACCTGGATAACCTTCTGCATACTTATTAGATAGCACTGAACCCATCGTCGCTAACACAGCAGAGGATGTAAAATTTTCACTTGCAATTAATTGGATGTCATGGCGTTGGCGCTCTAATTCTGAGAGAACAACAGATGCAATCTCTGGGTCTTGCCGCTCTAGGGCATTAAAATCTGGACCATAGTATTTTTCACTTCTAGTCATGGGCTTAGCCTAAAGGTTTGCTGAAGAAATAGAAGGTATTAGTGGTTGTAATTTAGAAATAGATACCGCACCTTCTCGTACAAGTGTGATCTCATTCTCAGAAAACTTGAGCACGGTGGTCGGTGCACCAATCTCTAAAATTCCTTCATCAAATATGGCTCTTACATCTCCTTCTCTAATAATAATCTCTGATAAGTCTGTGATGGCAGGTTTTCCAGAAAATGCTATTGATGCAGTTGCAAGTGGGCCCACTTTTTCTAGAACTTTATTTAGAAACTCTTTTTTTGGGACTCGAACATTTATAAATCCTAATCTTCGCTCATCACCAAGATCCCAACTAACTCCACCTTGAGCTTTTAAAGTTACTGAAAGTAGGCCGGGCCAAAAACTACTTAAAACATCCTTTTGTAACTGAGTAAGTGGTGCTGCAATTCCTGTTAACACATCAATATTTTTGATAAAAACTTGGGCAGCAACCCCAGCTGCATCACCTCTTAGGATATGTATGGTTTTAACCGCCTGGGCATCAAAAGCATCTGCCAAATAAACGTATCCGAATTCAGCAGCAACTATTATCACTTCACCTGCATTTAAATATTTAACTGCAGCTGCCACAGCCTCATCAAATTTAGATGGATCTTTGGTAAATGATCTTATTCGCTCTGCCATATTACCTATCGCTTTCTTGCACTGGTAAATCTATCTCTACCAGTAAGGTCAGCATGGGTTTGTGGTAATTTGAAATCTTCCTTTAGCGCTTGCTTAATCAGATCAGATTGATTCTCATGATGCTCCATAATTAAAATCCCATCTGACTTTAATAATCTTGCTGCGGCTTCTATAAATAACTTGGGAACTTGCATGCCATCTACTTTTCCACCGCGTAATGCAATCTCAGGTTCAAAGTTTTCAACTTCCTTGGGAAGTGATTCATCATTAGGAATATATGGCGGATTTGCAACTACTAAATCTGCCTTAACTCCAGGAAGAGCAGTTTGAACATCTTCGACTACAACACGAATTGGTAAATCGTATTTTGCAATGTTTTTGTTTAAAAATTCTGAAGCTTTCTCTGATTTCTCAACAGCAACAACTGAAACCTTTAAATTCTTAAGGGTTGCTTCAGTTGCAATCGCTATTGATATTGCACCACTTCCTGCGCCAAGATCAACAACACTCTTTGCCACATCTTTATCCTCAGCCGAGCTTAAGAAGCCAATTGCTCGATCTACTAACAATTCAGTCTCTGGCCTTGGAATTAATACTCCTTCACCGACTTCTAAATCTAGATATCTAAATGGTGCACTACCAGTTATGTATTGAACAGGACGACCTAATATGCGCTGGCTAAGTAAATCGTTATATTCATTAGTAATTTTTTGCAATTGCTCATCTGCTATTTCTAAACCTTGGCTATGTATTTCCTTGCGAGAAACACCAAGAAGGTGAGCCAAAAGAATTTCAGCGTCAACTAGTGGAATCTTATTCTTCTCAAATTGAGTAAATGCAGATCTTAACAACTCTTTCAAGAGTTACCTGCTGTTAATTTTGCGGTTCTATCAGCATCAATTAATGATTGGATTACGGCCTCCAAATCACCATTCATAACTGCATCTAGATTGTTAGCTTTGTAATTTACGCGATGATCACTCAATCTATTTTCTGGAAAGTTATAAGTTCTAATTCGCTCACTTCGATCTACAGTTCTGACTTGGTTTTTTCGTTCTGCAGCAGCTATTCGTTCAGCCTCTTCTTGGGCGGCGGCCAGCATGCGAGCACGCAAAATTCGAAGAGCTGACTCTTTGTTTTGTAATTGACTCTTTTCATTTTGGCATGAAACCACAATTCCAGTAGGTACATGGGTAATTCGCACTGCAGAATCAGTGGTGTTAACGCTCTGCCCGCCAGGTCCTGATGAACGGTAAACATCAATTCTAAGATCATTCATATTTATATCTACATCAATCTCTTCTGCCTCTGGCAAAATTAAAACTCCTGCTGCAGAGGTATGAATTCTTCCCTGCGATTCAGTCTCAGGCACGCGTTGGACTCTATGAACTCCGCCTTCAAACTTTAACTTGGCATATGGAGTTTGTCCTGGCTTTGCCACACCCTTTGATTTAATCGCTACTGACATATCTTTGTAGCCACCCATGTCACTAGGGGTAGTGTCTATAACTTCAATTTTCCAACCCTGCTTTTCAGCATAGCGTGAGTACATTCTAAAAAGATCTCCCGCAAAAATTGCAGACTCATCACCACCTGCGCCAGCTTTAATTTCCATGATTACATCTCGATCATCATTTGGGTCTCGTGGAAGCAATAACTCTTCAAGTAATTCTGCAGCTTCATCTTTACTTTTTTCTAAAGCTGCAAGTTCAGATGCAAATGCAGGATCTGATTCGGCTAACTCTTTTCCAGCATTAAAATCATCTTCGGCTAATTTATAAGCACGATAGCCAGCAATTACTGGTCCAAGCTGGGCGTATCGCTTGCCTAAGGATCTAGCTTTGTTTTGGTCACCATGAATTGCTGGATCTGCCATTTGAGCCTCTAGTGATTCGTATTCAGCAAGCAACTCATTAACTTTTGCAAATCTTTCCATTTACATCCTCCCTTCTTGTTATAAAACTAAATTAAAAAAGAGAGCACACAACATCTTTTGGATGTTTTGTGTGCTCTCTTAACGAAAACTACTTGGTGCCGGTTTTATCGGCCTTTCCGAAGCGCTCTTGGAACTTAGCTACTCGACCACCGGTATCTAGAATTCTTTGCTTTCCTGTGTAGAACGGGTGGCATACTGAACATACTTCCACGTAAATTGAACCATTCTCTTTTGTGCTACGGGTTGTGAAAACTTCACCGCAACCACAAGTAACTTTAGTTTCTACATACTGTGGGTGAATCTCGTTCTTCATATTTCTCCTTGATTATTACTGGATCAAATCTTCATTTTGAAAATTTGTGAACCAGTAGTACTAGTGAAGTACTAGAGGGGTGTAAGAATAACTAAAGTTGTAAAGCGGTCAAAATTTACGCTTAATTACCCCTCGTTATTTTCCTTATTTGAAGATCCACTACCACTTGGTGAATCTCCACCCGTAGTTGTCTTTTGAATCTGCAGTAGGAACTCAACATTTGACTTAGTTCCCTTCATTTTCTCAAGTAACAATTCAAGTGCTTGTTGTGGTTCAAGCGCATGCAATACTCGACGCAAACGCCAAACAATACTCAACTCTTCAGTACCCATAAGAATCTCTTCTTTTCTGGTACCAGATGCAACTACATCTACTGCTGGGAAAATTCGCTTATCTGCAAACTTACGATTGAGAATAAGCTCCATGTTTCCAGTTCCTTTAAACTCTTCGAAAATAACTTCATCCATCTTCGAACCAGTATCAATTAGTGCAGTTGCCAAAATAGTTAGTGAGCCGCCATTTTCAATATTTCGGGCGGCACCAAAAAACTTCTTTGGTGGGTAAAGGGCTGCTGAATCAACACCACCAGAAAGAATTCGACCAGATGCTGGAGCGGCAATGTTATAAGCGCGGCCTAAGCGGGTAATTGAATCTAGTAACACAACTACATCATGTCCTAATTCAACCAATCTCTTTGCACGTTCGATAGCCAATTCAGCAACGGTTGTGTGGTCATCAGCTGGACGATCAAAGGTTGAAGCAATTACTTCACCCTTAACTGATCTTTGCATATCAGTTACCTCTTCAGGACGCTCATCTACTAACACCACCATTAAGTGACACTCAGGATTATTAGTAGTAATCGCATTTGCAATTGCTTGTAGCACCATAGTTTTTCCAGCTTTAGGTGGTGAAACAATAAGACCACGCTGACCTTTTCCTATTGGAGAAATCAAATCAATTATTCGTGTGGTTAATATGTTTGGTTCTGTTTCAAGGCGTAAACGCTCTTGCGGATACAAAGGAACTAATTTTGCAAAATCAACACGCTCTTTTGAATTTTCTGGTTCTACACCATTAATAGTTTCAACTCTTACCAGTGCATTAAATTTTTCTCTACGCTCACCCTCTTTAGGCTCACGGACAGAACCAGTAATTACATCACCCTTGCGCAAGCTATATTTTCTAACCTGCTGCAATGAAACATAAACATCATTTGGTGAAGGAAGGTAGCCACCAGTTCTAATAAATGCATAGCTATCTAAAATATCTAGAAGTCCACCGACTGGCAGTAATACATCATCTGGCCCAATTACGATTTCACGCTCTTCACGGTGCCCGCGGTCTCGGTTGCGATCACGCCCACGATCACGCCCACGATCACGGCGATGGTCCCTGCCTCCAAATCGGCGATTGTCGCCTCGATCTGAATCAGAGTAGTTATTAGATGAATTATTTGCATTACTTACAGAGTTATCAGCTCCAGAATCATTTGATTCAGATTCTGAATTATTATTTCGATTGTTTCGATTGTTCTGTCGTTCCATACGACGAGCCTCTCGTTCATTTTTTGCAGCCTCACGATTGGCTGCTTGCAGGTCTCCTATAGCTTGGACCAAATCTGCTTTTTTAAGTGTGGTGGCATTTTCAATCCCTAGTTGCGCAGCAACCTTCTTCAGATCACCTAATGCCATATCTACTAACTCAACGGCATCTGCGCGAGTAGTTTTTTT
Organism: uncultured Actinomycetes bacterium; assembly: GCA_903897475.1. Lineage (GTDB taxonomy): Bacteria > Actinomycetota > Actinomycetes > Nanopelagicales > Nanopelagicaceae > Nanopelagicus. The sequence continues at coordinate 10,244 of CAIUBS010000043.1, forward strand.
CTTTTCTACCATCTATTTCTTGCCATTCTTTCTGATTTTTTATTCGTATAAGAATCACCCGCAAAAAATTATTTTTGTTTGGGATTTTTTGGGATTTTTTGCTGTCGCACTTTCCGACAGGTATTAATCTACCACAATAGGTCGATATTGCGAAAAGTCGCTATTGCGCCCCAGTTTTTGCGATAGCTAGCTTCATTGCCGTAAAGCCAGGGGCAAGGGCTGGAACTTGGTCGATCTCATCTTCACTATTTGCATATAGAACCAACACTGATGGACCTGCTCCAGAAACAACAGCAGCAAGACCGGCTCCCCTTAGTTTTTCAACCAGTGCGATGGTCTTTGGCATTGCAGATTGACGATAACTCTGATGAAGCAAATCTTGTGTTGCTGTGAATAGTAAATCTGGGCGCTCAGCAAGTGCATGAACTAGTAACGCAGAGCGGGAGGAATTAAGCACGGCATCTTGGTGAGAAATGCTCTCAGGTAATAACTTGCGAGCTTTTGCAGTTGCTAATTGATTTTCTGGAATTAAAAGCAGAGCCTTAATTCGATCATCTACTTTCAAACTAACAGCTCTTCCAATATTTTTACTCTCACCTGTTGAAACTATTGATTTCTCAATCCAAGCAATAGTTGCACCACCATGAAATGCGGCTGCAACATTATCAGGGTGACCTTCTAACTCAGTTGCTAGTGTTATCAAATCATCATCACTCATATATTGCTCACCAGTTAGAACTAATGACCTGGCAAGTGCCAAGCCTCCAACTATCGCACTAGCTGATGAGCCAAGGCCTCGCCCATGCGGAATTACATTTAAAGCTCTTAGTGCAATGCCCTTTGGTTTAGCGCCCATGTGCTCAAAACCTTTAAGCATGGATTTGATAACCAAATTTTTGGCGTCTTTCTTAACCTCATTTGCACCTTCACCACTTACATCGACATCAAAATTTGGTTCATCTAATATTTGAGCTGCATATCGATCACGTAATTCTAAAGCTAGTCCAAATGAATCAAACCCTGGTCCAATATTTGCACTACTCGCAGGAACGCTAACCTGTGCCATTGTCGCTTTAAAAGTTAGTCCGCTATTGACTTTTCGAATTGCCACTACTTAAGACCAATCACTTTTGCAGCTTTCTTCAAATCAACTGGAATTACGATTGGTTTTCCAGCAGAATTTAAAACCCACTGCACATCTTTAAGTCCATTTCCAGTTACTGTTACAACAATAATTTGACCTTTAGGTAGTTTTCTTTGTTCTTTCTTTTTAATAAGTCCAGCTAAACCTGCAGCACTAGATGGTTCAATAAATACACCCTCTTTAGCCGCCACCAATCTATAAGCGCTCAATATTTCCTTATCAGTTACTGAATCAATTAGACCTTTAGATCCAACTTGCGCAGCAACTGCTTGATCCCATGAGGCTGGGTTTCCAATTCGAATTGCGGTGGCAATAGTTTCGGGATTTTTTACAATTTTATTTTTAACAATTGGCGCAGCACCTGCTGCTTGAAATCCCCACATCATGGGCAAACTTCTTGCAAGTCCTGCCTTCTTATACTCCTGATAGCCCTTCCAATATGCAGTTATATTTCCAGCATTTCCAACTGGCATTACATGTATATCAGGTGCAGTTTTTAACATATCTATTACCTCAAAAGCTGCGGTTTTTTGCCCTTCAATTCTAAATGGATTTACTGAGTTCACTAATGAGACTGGATAATTTTCAGACAAATCCTTAGCTAATGTTAGGCAATCATCAAAGTTACCTTTTACTTGAAGTAGTACCGCACCATGAGCAATTGCTTGAGCCAATTTACCCATAGCTATTTTTCCTTGCGGTACTAGAACTACAGGCTTCATACCAGCTTTTGTTGCATACGCAGCAGCCGATGCACTGGTGTTACCAGTTGAAGCACAAATTACAGCTTTCGCGCCCTCTTCAGCCGCTTTTGAAATAGCCATAGTCATACCACGATCTTTAAATGATCCAGTTGGGTTTGCACCTTCTACCTTTAACCAAACCTCATTTGCCAATAATTTAGAAAAATACTCTGCATGTACAAGTGGAGTTCCACCCTCACGCAAAGTAATTATTGGTGTTTGATCAGTTACTGGCAGCCAATTTCTATACTCATTAATAACACCTTGCCATTGATGAGCACCTGATTTTTTTCCAAATAGTTTTCCTAGTGCCATTAATTAATACCTTCAACTCTTAAAACACTAGCCACATCAGTGACCACGGCTAGATTGCCAAGATCCCTAACTGTTGCACTAAGTGCAGATTCTGTAGAGCTATGAGTCATAACTATCAATTCTGCCTTATCTCCTGCTCCAGTTTGGCGGACAGTTTGGATTGAAACTTTGTGAGAAGCAAAAACATGTGCGACCGCCTCTAAAACACCTGGCTTATCGGCAACATTTAATCTTATTAAATACCGAGTCTTTGTCTCACCTATCGAAGCAATCTTTAGGTCAGCGTAATCACTCTCTTTAGGTCCTAACCCACCTGAAACCTTGTGTCTTGCAACTGCAACTAAATCACCAAGAATTGCACTTGCAGTTGGCTCCCCACCTGCTCCTCTGCCATAAAACATCATTTGTCCTGCAGCTTGTGCTTCCACAAAAACAGCATTAAATGAATCTCTAACTGAAGCAAGTGGATGATCTCGAGAAATCAACGCTGGGTGAACACGCACTGAAATACTGCCTTCAGATGTTAGCTCTGCAATTGCTAGCAACTTAATTACCATATCAATTGCTTTTGCTACCTTAACATCGGTTGCAGTTATTTTTGAAATACCTTCTCGATAAACATCTGAATCTGTCACTCTGGAGTGAAACGCTAAGCTCGCTAAGATTGCAGCTTTTGCAGCAGCATCAATTCCTTCAACATCAGCAGTTGGATCAGACTCAGCAAATCCAAGATTTTGTGCTTGCTTTAAGGCATCAGAAAATGCTGTTCCGTTTTCATCCATTTTTGTAAGAATGTAATTTGTTGTGCCATTTACAATGCCCATAACGCGAAGTACATGATCACCAACTAACGACTCTCTAAGTGGTCGCAGAATCGGAATTGCACCAGCAACTGCAGCCTCATAGTACAAATCAACATTTGCTTTATCAGCTGCCTCATACAACTGAGCACCATCTTTAGCTAGTAAAGCTTTATTGGCAGTAACCACAGACTTTCCATTTTTAATTGCAGTTAAAATTAAATCTTTAGCAGGATCTATTCCGCCAATAACCTCAATTATTAAATCAATTTCTGGATCAGAAACAATTGAATTGGAATCAGTAGTTAGTAAACTACTTGGAATTCCTTCACGATTTGACTTGATATCTCTAACTGAAATTTTTACCAATTCTAAATTTGCACCAGCTCTAGAAGATAGATCTGCCTTGTTGTTAATGAGTAAGCGAGCAATTTGTAGCCCCACCACCCCACAGCCAAGCATTCCCACTTTTAGAGTTTTCATAGAGTTAAGTATCTCAAACTTATGACAGTCGCCGTGGCGCTTGATCTACATCCAAATTGAGTAAATCTTGCTCAGTTTCTCGGCGTAGTATCAATTTAGCGCTGCCCTTTTGGACGGTGACTACTGCAGGCCTTGGAATGTGATTGTAATTGCTTGCCATACTTCTTCCATATGCACCTGTTGCAGGAATAGCTAATAGGTCACCAGGTTTAACATCTTCTGGAAATTCGATATTTGAAATCAAAATATCTCCAGATTCGCAATGCTTTCCAACCACTCGTGATTTAACTGCATTGGCTATTGAAGATCTATTTGCTAAAAATGCACTATATGTTGCTCCATACAAAGCTGGCCGAATATTGTCACTCATACCACCATCAACTGATATGTACTTTCGAGTCGACCCATCATCTAGTGTCACATCTTTAGTAGTTCCAACCTCATAGATTGTGGTTGTAGTCGGACCCACAATTGCCCGACCTGGCTCGATTGAGATTTTTGGAACTGAAATATTCAAGCGCTGACATTCAGATTTAATAATTTTTGCAACAGCCGGAATAACAAGCTCGGGAGATATTGCAACTTCTTTAGGAGTGTATGCAATGCCGTAACCGCCACCAATATTTAATTCAGCTAATTCTTTTCCGAACTTTTTCTTAAAGGATGCAAGTACCTCAATTAGACGTTTGGCAGCAGTAATAAATCCTTCGACTTCAAAAATCTGAGAGCCAATATGGCAATGAATCCCAGACAGTTCTAGATTACTTTCATTCATGCATTTATCTATTGCATCAGAGGCACTACCAGAGGCAATAGAGAAGCCAAACTTCACATCTTCATGCGCTGTAGAAATAAACTCATGAGTATGTACCTCAACTCCTGGAGTTAACCTCAGATAGACTTTTTGCGTTTTATTCAAACTTTTTGCAATACTTGAAACTCTATTTATCTCATCAAATGAATCAAGCACAATTACACCAACTTCAGACTCAATTGCTAATTTAATCTCAGCCTCAGATTTATTATTACCATGAAACTCAATATTTTCTGATGGAAATTTAGCAGCTAGTGCTACTAATAGTTCTCCACCACTACATACATCAAGGCCAACATTAAGTTCTTTAAGCCACTTTGCAATTTCAACACTTATAAAAGATTTTGCGGCGTAGTACAGATTGTTCTTCTCAAACTCACTATCCATAGCCAATTTCCATGCTTTGGTTCGTAAGTAAAAGTCATCTTGATCTATTACAAATAGTGGAGACCCAAACTCTTTTATAAGTGAGTCTGCTGGGCAGCCAGCTATTGATAACTTACCTCCGAACTTATTTTCATTTTCAAATTTTAAATTACTAGAAAATAGTGAAGTTGGATAATTATTAGCAGCCATTACATTTTCTCCGGAGCACTAACACCAAGTAAATCTAAACCATTGCTAATCACTTGTGCTGTAGCTTGACATAGAGTTG
>CAIUBS010000044.1 GCA_903897475.1 uncultured Actinomycetes bacterium
ATTTCACAGGTTTATGAAGCTTATGAAACATTAAAGCGACAAGAAAGAACTTTGGATTTTGAAGATGTTTTATTACTTACAGTTGGCATGCTTGAAGAGGATCGTGGCGTGCGCGAGCGCGTACGGGATCAGTATCGATATTTTACGGTAGATGAGTACCAAGATGTATCGCCACTACAACAACGCTTATTAAACCTATGGCTAGGCAATAGAGAGGAAATCTGTGTAGTTGGCGATGCTGCCCAGACTATTTATTCCTTCGCCGGTGCTACCTCAAACTTTTTACTAAACTTTAAAAATAGATTTCCAAATGCTCAAACCTTTAGATTAACTACTGGATATAGATCAACACCAGAGATAATTAATACCGCGAATCTAATACTACGTAGTGCGGATTTGATCTCAGATCAAGTACTTGAGTTGCAGTCAATAAATAGCCATGGCGAAAAGCCGGCAGTAAATGGCTTTGCATCAGCGGCAGATGAGATTGCCTATGTGGCAAATGAGGTTTTGCAGCAAATTAAAAACGGGGTTGATTCCTCTGATATCGCAGTTTTAGCTAGGACAAATGCGCAGTTAGACCAGGTTAAATCAGCACTAAATAACCTAAAGGTGGCTAGTCAGATTCGATCAGGTGAGCGATTTTTTGAAAGAGTGGATGTTAGAGATGCCATGCGCTTAATTAGGGCAGCCTCTGTTTTGCCATCTGAGGTGGGTGATTGGTACTCAGATTTAGTAGCAGTTTTGCAGCCATTTGGAGATGCTGATTATGTAACAGCATTTTTGCGCCTAGCTAAAAGCATTAAGGAAAATGGTGGTGAAAATATGAGAGCATTTTTGCGTGAAATAGAGGATCGAGCTGAGCAAAATAATCCACCGACTCTGCCCGGTGTAACCCTTGCAACCTTGCACGCTGCAAAAGGTTTGGAGTGGGATCACCTGTATCTAATCGGGGTATCTGATGGGGTATTACCAATGGGTAATGATTTAAATGAAGAGCGGCGTCTATTTTATGTTGGGGTCACTCGAGCTAAGCAGCGGATTCAAATTACTTATGCTGGTAAACCCAGCGTGTTTTTAGAACAATTTAATTAAGTTGCGCCCGAAGCAGTAGATGCACTACTCTTTGCGACATGGCAAAGTTAATTGATACAACAACAGTAACTGCTTTCGCAGTTGCTGCTAATTCACCTGCCATCAATTCAGTTGCGGTGAAATCTTCATATCGCTCAGACTGGACAAATAAGCGCTCGAATAAGGGTTTTTACACCTTTACATCAGATCGCACCCCAAGGAGCTATATCGGCTAAAACCGAAATAGAAGCCAAGGGGCCCGCGAATCTAATGATTCGGGGCCCTTTTTCTTTTCTCCAAAATTAATAAAAGCCGACAGGCAAAGAGATAAACCAACGCAAGATAACGAAAGGAAAGGTGAGAACGATGACCGTTCTCTTCAGCGAACTACTGATCCCCGGTTGGGCAGAAGGCCCAACTGCAAAAATCGGATTAGGAGATATCACCTGGGCATATGACGACGCTCCAGTAATCTCCTATACCGACTACTCCACAAACTCAACTGCAAACCCAACATTTGCTAAGAGCTCAAAGGCTAAGGGTGATTACAAGCGCGCTGATAATCCTTTTCTACCTGAGATTAAACAAAGTGTGCAGCCACTAGCCCTACCTTGCCACTCGGCCGATCCCGAGCTCTTCTTTAGTGAGAGTGCGCAGGTGATTGCTCAAGCTAAGGCGCTATGCGGTGCTTGTCCGATGAAGGCAAGGTGCTTAGAGGGTGCCTTATCTAGAGCTGAGCCTTGCGGTGTTTGGGGCGGTGAGTTATTTGATGAAGGTCAGGTAATTCAAAGTAAGCGACTACCAGGCCGGCCAGCAAAGATTGCAGTTGCAAGTTAATTTAAAAAATCAAACTGTTAACTAGAAAGGGTTAACAAAAAAGCGGGGATTGGTAAATTACCAATCCCCGCTTTACATTTTGGGTTACTTTTTTGTTAAGCCTTACCAAGAATACGATTTACCTTTGTGCCACAAACTGGGCAGATTCCTTGTGCCATACGGCGACCAGAATCAGAGACCTTTACATGTCCTTCAAAGGAGCGCTTCTCTTTGCACTTAACGCAGTAAGCCTCACCCTTGTACTCTTCAGCCATTTTTCATCCTCCATCCGCCGCACTCTTGGGAGCATGCCGGCAAGTTCCTGCATGTGAGTACGAATGGCAACACCATACCCCTACTAACACGCTCAACTGGGGTTTTCCACGCTTAAAAACCTAAATATTAAGTCAAAAGTAGGAAATAAGGGGTAAAACTAGATATTTATGGCAGGAACAACACCTGATCCACCACTTTGGCTTCCTAGTTCAAAACCTTCTAAAAACGCCTCGCACTTTTGCTGATCGGTAAATCGATTTAAGTAATTATAAAAATCTTGATCATGGCCTGGAATCTTTAGATGAATTAGCTCATGAAAAATTATGTAGTTCAACACATAATTTGGTGCACCAATTAATCGATCAGAAATTCGAATTGTTCGATCAACAGTGGTGCAAGAGCCCCAACGCTCACTCATATTGCGCCAATTAATGCTTGCCGGTGCCACATCAAAATCTGGCAGATACTTTGCAAGTAATTCCATACC
>CAIUBS010000045.1 GCA_903897475.1 uncultured Actinomycetes bacterium
AGTTGGTAGAGCAGGTGACTCTTAATCACCGGGTCGGGGGTTCGAATCCCTCACAACCCACTGGAAAAAAATTATCCGGTTCTATATGTAGTCATACCTAGAAGGCACTTTCCAAATCTATATGGATAGATTTAATCAATTCAGAGCGAAGCACTAATCTTCATCTGATTCTTCATCTGATTCTTCATTTCCACTACCTGCTGGTGATTGGATTACTTTTTGCCCAACCTCAGCTGAGATGGTTGCATTTAATGGTCCAAGTAAAAAACCAGTTAATACATTATTGGGCTTACTCGCAGTATTGTGCTGATTAGAGAATGCATTGGTGCCATCTTTGCCACAAATATTTGCAATTACTGCTGCACCACCTGGATGTTTTTGAACATATGAGGTTAAGTTATAAACATTTCCATTAACAATGCTCCAGCAATCTGATTTACTATTATGAGTTTTAATCTCAGAGATAGATAATGAAATTGACCCATTGGTATTAGATTTTAGGCTTGCATTTGGAGTTAAATCCTGTAAATCACCGGACTGGCTTTGAGCAATTCGATCCTTCCAAGTCGCTTCAGCACCAGAGTGGCCAACTATTATGGTAAGTGCAAAACTTGTAATTGCTGTAATTGGGATGGCTACATTAAGTATTTTTTTAAAGAGAGATGATAAAGAGGTTTTAATGCGATCTGATCTTTCTAGTAGAAACCAAATTGAAAACAATACAAAAAAGGTAAAAACGACAAAAGATAAACGCTCACCTTGGGTAGCGTGAGAGTTAGGTAACCCAACTCGCTCAGCTAATGCCTCACCTGATTGTGTAGCGATAAATGCGCTAATTGTTGACATAACTAGTGCTGCTAAAACAAGTGGTGAGTATTTGCTTCTTAGTTTAGGAACAAATAGCACAAGGAGTGCACCAATAGCTGCTAATGGAACAAGCACTGCTACTGCATGATTAATAAGCGGGTGAATTGGTAGGCCAGAAATAAGATCCAATTTTACGACTCCGCTCTAAAATTCATGTGCCTTAACATTAAGTTATACTCAAAACTCGCAAAGTATCAAGTTAGAGGATTAAACTTAGCATATGACAATCCGCCAAATTGATCTTCGTGGCAAAGTACTTAGTAAAGCTGAGTATAAAAAACTAATCCCACGAGGAAATTTTTCGGTTGCAGATGCTATGGTAAAAATTCAGCCCACACTTGATATTGTCAAGAATGCCTCTGAGAATGATCTTAAAAAATTGTGTTTAGAGTTTGATGGTATTTCCCCAAAATCAATAAGGGTAGAAAAATCTGAGTTAGTAACTGCATTAGCAGAGTTAGATCCAAAGATTAGAGCTGCCCTAGAGTTGGCGATTACTCAGGTTAAAAAAGTTGCTCAGGATCAAATACCGGAGGGTAAAACCACACAAGTAATTGATGGTGGCATAGTAGATCGCAAATGGGTGGCAGTTGATCGGGTTGGGCTTTATGTGCCAGGTGGAATTGCTTCTTATCCAAGTTCTGTAATTATGAATGTTGTTCCAGCACAAGCTGCTGGAGTAAAGAGCATTGCAGTTGCCTCCCCACCACAAAAAGAAAATGGTGGGCTGCCAAATAAAATTATTTTAGCTACCTGTCAGTTACTTGGAGTTACTGAGCTATATGCAATAGGAGGAGCTCAAGCAGTCGCCATGTTTGCCTATGGGGTAAAAGATGTATGTGAATCGGTGGATATGGTTACTGGACCTGGCAATATCTATGTCGCGGCAGCAAAGCGAGCGCTGCGCGGAATTATTGGAATTGATTCAGAAGCTGGACCAACTGAAATTGCAATATTGGCAGATGAATCCGCCCTACCAGCTGATGTGGCAGCAGATCTAATCTCTCAAGCAGAGCATGATGTAATGGCCGCTGCAGTTTTAGTGACAAATTCACAAAAGCTCATAGATAACCTATTACCAGAGCTTGAAAAAAGAGTTACTCAAACTAAACACCGTGAGCGAATTTTAAAATCTTTATCTGGTGCGCAATCTGCCGTTATTTTAGTTGACTCAATTGACCAGGGAGTTGATGTAATAAATGCCTACGCCCCTGAACACTTAGAGTTACTGTTGGCAGATGCCACGCAGCGATCAAAGCAAATTAGAAATGCTGGTGCAATATTTTTAGAGCGCTTCTCCCCGGTATCCCTGGGTGATTATGCTGCTGGTTCAAATCATGTGCTGCCAACTGGTGGGTGCGCTTGCCACTCAAGTGGTCTATCTGTAAATACATTTATGCGTAACATTTCAGTCATCCACTACAGTGAATCTGCATTTAACAAGATTGCATTGGATGTTATTACCTTGGCTAACTCTGAAGATCTTCCCGCTCATGGTGAGGCAATTAAATCTAGATTAGAATAAAACCTAACATTTATACTTGGCAGTAGCCCAATCGGGGTTGTAAAATTGAGTATGGCTATTAATTCAAATCTTCAATCAACAGTACTGGCAAAGGCGCAAGAGAAAAGATTTATTAAATCTCTAGGTCGCCTAGATATCACGTTATTTATTGTCGCAGCGATTATTTCACTCGACACAATTGCAACAATTGCAAAGGGTGGACCACAATCCCTATTTTGGGCAATTTTTGTCGCCCTAACATTCCTAATTCCAATCGCAATGCTTATGGCAGAGACTGGATCTGCATTCCCGGAAGAGGGTGGCCTCTACCAGTGGGTTAAGTTTGCCTATGGCAGATTAACTGCAGGTATCGCCTCAGTTCTTTACTGGATCACAAATCCACTTTGGCTAGGTGGCTCACTTTGCTTTATTGCCTTTGATGCTTTTAGTGGTTATGTATTTGAGATTAAATCAGGAACTGCTGGAGAGTGGATCTTTAAAATCGCCTTTATCTGGGCAGCAATCTTTTTAGCGATTGTTAACTTAAAACTTGGTAAAAAATTTATTGGTGCCGGCGCAATTGCAAAGGTAACCGTAATTAGCTTATTAGTTATTACCACCGTTATATATGGTGTTCAAAATGGTTTTGAACCATTTGAAACTTCAAAGTTGATGCCAACTTTAGGTGGCTTTATTGCCATAGCTCCAGTTATTTTGTTCTCCTATGTCGGCTTTGAAGCACCTAATGCCGCTTCAGATGAAATGTTTGATGCTAAGAAAGATACCGCACCTGCCATTAGGCGCGGCAGCTTTATTGCAACATTGGCCTACATCTTGCCAGTACTAGCAATTATTTTAATTGTGCCAGCAGATGAGGTTGAAGGCTTGACTGGATTCATGGGAGCAATTAACGAGGTCTTTTCTGTATATGGTGGGGCAGCTGAATTCTTTGTAACTATTGCAGCATTGCTATTTATCTTTGGTTTGCTATCGCTAGGTAGTGCTTGGATGATGGCAACTGATCGTATTCAAGCTATTGCAAGTGCTGATGGCACATTTTTTAGTGGTTGGTTTGGCGAATTCAATCAAAAATTTGGCACACCGGTAAGAGTAAATGTTTTATCCGGCTTTATGTCTACCGCATTTTTTATTGCAGCAATGACTATCGTAGAAGGCGATGCTGCATCAATCTTCGCTGTAGTTCTTACCTGTGCAATTTCAACTCTTTTGGTTTCTTACACAATCATCATTCCATCTGTAATGAAATTAAATCGGACTGTTCGAGATGTTAACCGACCATATGTAGTACCTGGCGGAGTTCGTGGATTCCAGATTATGGGGTGGGTGACATTTTTATATATCTGCATTGGTTCAGTTGGAGTAGTTTTCCCAGGAACATTGGAGAGCGTATTTGGACTTGAATATAACTTCGAAGAAATTTGGGGTATGTCTAGGTCGAGCGTTCAACTATTCACTGCTGGCACAATGGCAGTTGTAATTTTGATAAGTATCGCCGGTTATGTTGGTGGCAAAAATGTTAGAAAGAATCTAACCGGAGTCAAAGAGTTCTAAATTAGTAATTTAAAACAGGCCCTGCGAAATCAGGGCCTGTTTTTATATTTAAATCTAATTTCTTAAAGTTTTACTTTGAATATATTTGCAGTTACGAATTTACTAGGGTAAGTGCCTCTGCAAGCGTAAAAGCGCCCTCATACAATGCTTTGCCAACTATTGCACCTGTTACCCCAATTTTTTGCATTGAATGTAACTTCTCTATATCAGCTAAGGATGAGATACCACCACTTGCAATTACTGGTACTTTAGTAAATTCACAAACCTTTTCAAGTAATTCAAAATTTGGTCCAGATAGATTTCCATCTCGAGTCACATCTGTGACAATAAATAGAGAGCATCCAACCGATGTTAAATGAGATATTGCTTCAAATAAATCTCCACCCTTAGTTATTGCGCCTCTTGGCGCTAACTTCTGATCCTTAATATCTAGGCTCACAGCAATTTTATCGCCATATTTTTTTACAACCTCAGAACTCCACACTAAATTTTCAAGAGCTAAAGTACTAAGTACTACTCGGTCACAATTAGTAGCTAATGCTCTACTCAGAGATTGGTCATTATTAATTCCGCCAGATAATTCAACTTTAATCTCTAATGAATTTATTACCTCAAGCAATACTTTTGAATTATTACCAACTCCATAAGCTGCATCAAGATCTACAAGATGTAGCCAGGAGGCACCAGCTTTTTGAAAATCTAATGCACAATCAATTGGTGAGCCATAGATAGATTTTTCATCTGGCTCACCCTGTTTCAGCCTTACAGATTTACCCTCTTTGACATCAACTGCGGGTAATATTTCAAATTTATTCATAGCAAAGCGAGCCATACTTAATTTTTATAATAAATCTTCTCACTTGGTGGAGTATTGCATTAAGTAAAGATTTTTTCCATTTAAATGCAGCAGACAGTAAATGACACATTAAACTCTTTGTTTTGAACCTATTCGCCCGAAATAAACCAATAAACTCATGATGAAACCAGTAATTACCAGAGCAACAGTTATTGACGTAATTTCAACTACCCAAGCCAGAATTGTCTTAGCTATAAATATTGCAAAAGTATTGATAAAACTTAATTGTGCTACGGCTATCGCATTTTTACCTTCTGAAAGCCTGCCTGCAATTGAGAAAAATAGTGGAGACATAGCCGAACTTCCAAGACCCGCTAGAAAAAATCCGATAAAAGCAATAGTAAATGCTAGGGATCGGTTTGCTTCAACCATTGAAGTCGAAACAATCAAGGTAATCATAAAGCCTGCCCCACCTACTAAACCACCAAACTTAATCCAAAATTGCTCACTTTGATGAGTCAGTGCCCAGCCAATTGTAAATCTACCGATAATTAATCCAACTAAGAATAAAAGATAAGAAAGAGTGGCAATCGAAGCGCCCATTCCCAACTCCTCTTTACTAAACAAAGTTGCCCAATCTGCAATTACAAACTCTAAAATTGAGGAACAAAAAAAGCCGATGCTTAGTAACCAATTAATTTTAAACTTAAGTTGCTTGAATGATGTTACTTGATAGGCATCATCTGCATCTGCTTTAGGTGAGAAAGTAATTGATAACTTTCTAATACAAAATTGCGTACCAAACCAAACAAATATCATTAATGTAGAAATGTGCCAGGCAATAGATATATACGCGGAAATTACTGTAGCTATAGCCGCAGTACAAGTTGCTCCTACTGCCCAAGCTCCATAAAGTTTTGGAATAATTGGTCTTCCAATTTCATCCTGACGATGAAGTGAGTGACCACTAGATGCAATATGGTAAATCGAAATTCCAGATCCTGCAAAAATATTAGCAATTAAGAAAATTACTGGAGTTTGTGTATGAACCAGAGTAATAAATGATAGCGAAATAATTGTTGACCCAATTTGTAGAGCACGTTTGGCACCAATCGTATGAACAATTTGTCCGCCAATTAATAACATAATAATTGAACCAATAGAGGCAGCACTTAGTAAAGTACCAAAGGTTCCATTATTTATCCCTAGATTAGCCTTTAAATCCGGAGTTCGTGGAGCAAGTGACATGATCGAAATACCAAATAGAAAAAATACGGCACTTAAGTAAGTATTCTCTCTTTTAGAAAATATTAATTTGTCAAAGTTTTTCAAAAGAGCAAACTCGCAAGCTCACTTCTAGCTTTGATTAATCTTGGATCTGTTGGATCAACTAGATTAAATAGTTGAATCAAATGAGCTTTGGCCTTATCTCTTTCCTCTGCTTGAAAGTTCCTAATCGATCTAAGCAGCCGATCAAATGCTGCTTGATTATTACCTGAGGCTATCTCAATGTCTGCACACATTAATTGGCTAGTTAAATCATTATCCTTAGCATTTTTTAGAACTAACTCAGGGTCTAGGCCATCTATTCTGAGCATTAAGTTAACTTGGGCAAGACCAATTGTTGCAACTGGATCATTTGGTTTGCGTCTAAGCCATGACTCATATGCAGTTTTTGCCGCTTTGTAATCTCCTTTTTCCAATGCAGAATAAGCAGCTTGCTCCTCTGGCTCCATGGGAATTTCAGTCGGGCCCACTGGCGCCTGGCCAACTCCTTTTTGAGATGCTAGCTCTAGCAGTTTATTAATAACTAATCTGACCTGATCAATTGGAGGCACTGATTCAAATAATGGCAGTAACTGCTCTGCCACAATTGCGATCGCAATTGGAACAGCCTTAACCTGTAATGCTTGAGCTACCTGCGGTTGGCCATCTACATCTACAGTTCCAAGTAACCAACTACCATTATCAGCACTTTCTAACTTACCTAGAGTCTCTAGTATTTCTTTAGATTGTGAGCTTCTTGGTGACCAGCAGAGCAAAACAACAACTTTTTCTTTGGATTTAGCAACAAACTCAGAAACTAAATTTTCTTGAGTTACCGCAACTCCTGGCATAGGAGTATCTGAAGGAGCAGGTTTTTTTAATGTTGATAAATCAAATGCATTACCAAAATTTGCTCCACCCTTTGGTGGAATTGCTCGATTAAAACTCATTTGCCAACAACCACTCCAGAATCCATTCGGTAAGGTAGAACCTTCTCAATATAATCTTGAGTTGCAAAATCTAGCCCAACATCTCGGCCTAACTTCTCACCTAAGTACCATCTATTCTCTAGGACTTCATGAAATAGCTGGGCTGGCTCAACTCTGCCCTTTAAATCTTCTGGGACTTGATTTACTACCCGCTTAAATACATCAGATAGCCACTGCTTCACCACAATTGCATGAGGTGTGCTAGGTGGAAACTCACGTGCTTTATATCGATCGTATGAAGCAAGTAGCCGCTTTGCTTGCAACTCTTCGGCTTGCAATCCCATTAGTTCCTCTAATCTATTTGCATGGTACCTAGCTGCAACTAATTTAGGTTGAAACTTAATTGATCCCTTATCACCAGTTGTAGTTACCTCTACCTCTTCAACGGCAAAGCCAAGATCTTGTAGTGATCTCATGGCACGCTCTACTGCTTGACGATCTGAGGCATCTAATATTTGTGGCTCCTTTAGCATCTTCCATAATCTGCGATATCTTCTTATAACCCCATCAGATGCTCTTACAGGATTTATCTCCTTAGATAAAACTCCAGCAGATGCTAAATCCTCTAACTCAGCTGCCACATTAAAGTGCGCAAGTTCCAAATCATGCTCTCGCTGACCATCACTTAAGGACTTTTGAAACTCACCAGTTTCAGCATCAACTAAGTAGGCCGCAAAATCATTAGCATCTCTTCTAAATAAGGTATTTGAAAGTGAGCAATCTCCCCACCAAAAACCAAGTAGATGCATTCTTACCAACAAAAGTGCTAAAGCATTTGCCATATTTAAAATTTCAGTCGGAGTTACTGCTCCACTTAAAATAACTCGGTACGGTAATGAGTACGGTAAGTACTTGGTTACCAACGCTGCAGGTAATTCATTGCCATCACTATCAACTCTGCCTTCAATAACTGCAACTGGTTCAACGCAGGGTGCAGTACGCTGATTTAAATCCCTAAGCAATGTGTACTCCCGGTTTGCAAACTCTGGCACCGTTTCTTTAACTGCAAATATCTCACTATTACTCTTGTTTGGATTTGATCTAATTAATCGGACAACATGTCGAGAGATACCTCGCATAGAGGTTAA
>CAIUBS010000046.1 GCA_903897475.1 uncultured Actinomycetes bacterium
GTTTGGCATTAAAGCCAACACCGGCTTTTCCTTTACGGCTTTCAATAATTTTCTCAAGGCCGGCAAATGCACCACCTACAATAAATAGGATATTTGTTGTGTCAATTTGTAAAAACTCTTGATGAGGATGTTTACGTCCACCTTGTGGTGGAACAGATGCTGTAGTTCCTTCTAATATCTTAAGAAGTGCCTGTTGAACACCTTCACCAGAGACATCTCTAGTAATTGATGGGTTTTCTGCCTTTCTGGCAACTTTATCAATTTCGTCAATATAGATAATTCCAGTCTCAGCTTTTTTAACATCAAAATCTGCAGCCTGAATTAACTTAAGCAAAATATTCTCAACATCTTCACCAACATATCCAGCCTCAGTTAGCGCTGTGGCATCTGCAATAGCAAATGGCACATTAAGCATTCTGGCCAAAGTTTGCGCTAGTAAAGTTTTTCCGCAACCAGTTGGTCCTAAAATTAAAATATTGCTCTTGGAAAGCTCTATGCCATCATCACGTCGAGCATCTCCTGATTGAACCCGCTTGTAATGGTTATAGACAGCTACTGAAAGTGATTTCTTTGCCGGATCTTGACCAATTACATACTGGTCTAAAAATTCAAATATCTCTTGTGGCTTAGGTAATTCAGCTAGACCAAGTGAGCTAGTTTCATTAAGTTCATCCAAAATAATTTCATTACATAAATCAATACACTCATCACATATATAAACGCCAGGACCGGCGATTAATTTCTTAACCTGTTTTTGCGTCTTACCGCAGAAGGAACACTTAAGTAGGTCACCACTTTCACCAATACGGGTAGTCACCGAAATCGCTCCAAATCACTAGGGAAGGAAGATAAGCGTAGAACAGCAAATCCAAGGCATGAATAGGAATAAGCCTAAAAACTGTTCGCTTATAGGCGAATTAATCGCCTCAGTGCGTAAAGGTATGGCTTAATTTAGATTGGCCTTAAAGATAAACCAATTAAGGATGAACTTACTTAAAAAATTAAGCTTTTGCCTTTGCTTTACGAGAAGCAAGAACTTGATCAATTAATCCGTACTCAACAGCTTCAGCTGAGGTGAGAATTTTATCGCGCTCAATATCTTTAGCTATTGTGGCTTTATCTTTTTTGGAGTGACGAGCCAACATATCCTCTAGCAATGTGCGCATACGTAAAATTTCTCTAGCTTGAATCTCAATATCAGATCCTTGGCCGCCACCTTCTGAGTAAGGCTGGTGAATCAAAATTCTGGCGTGCTCTAATGCATATCGCTTACCAGCAGCACCACCGGCTAGAAGAACTGCTGCAGCAGATGCTGCTTGGCCCAAACAGATAGTCATAACATCGGGGCGAACAAATTGCATCGTGTCATAAATTGCAGTTAATGCTGTAAATGAACCACCAGGAGAGTTGATATACATCATGATGTCACGGTCTGGATCCATTGATTCCAAAGTTAACAACTGAGCCATAACATCATTAGCTACGGTGTCATCAATTGCTTGACCTAGGAAAATAATTCGCTCTTCAAATAGCTTGGTGTATGGATCTAATCTCTTATAGCCATAACTTGTGCGCTCTTCAATTGTTGGCAGAATATAACGAGAGGTGATCTCATTTATTTTATTCATATCTGGCTTCATCGTGATGTTCCTCCGCTTCCAGATACTTGACCAGCAGATTTAACAACATGGTCAACAAATCCATACTCTTTTGCTTCTACAGCAGTAAACCAACGATCACGATCTGAATCTTCCGTAATTACTTCAGCTTTTTGTCCGGTATGAAACGCAATTAATTCCGCCATACTCTTCTTGGTAAAGCTCATTTGCTCTGCTTGGATTTTAATATCAGAGGCGGTTCCACCAATGCCACCAGATGGTTGATGCATCATGATACGCGCATGTGGAAGAGCGTATCTTTTTCCAGCAGTTCCAGCACAAAGTAAAAATTGTCCCATTGAGGCAGCAAGGCCCATTGCAACAGTTGCTACATCGTTTTTGATGTATTGCATCGTGTCATAAATTGCCATACCAGCAGAGATTGATCCACCTGGTGAGTTAATGTAAAGGTAAATATCTTTTTCCGGATCCTCAGCAGCAAGTAGCAACATTTGAGCACATATAGCATTTGCCATTGAGTCTTCAACAACTGAGCCTAAGAAAATAATGCGCTCTTTAAGTAGACGTTGATAAACCTGATCATCAAGTCCACCACCAGCAGATGCTGCTGCGCGTGGGGTGTTACTTAGCTCCACCGATATCTCCTTTTACTCAATTTAATACTGTCTAGACCTTAACAATCTTTTACTAAAAATGCTTCCCCAATTAAGCCTAAGATCTGTTCGCCGTTAGCGATTATTCACTCTTACTCTCAGGATCCTTCTTTGGCGCCAGTGCCTCGATATCTACTTTCTTGCCAGACTTATCAACAATCTTCACTTTACCTAAAACCTGAGCTATCGCTTTTGCTCTAGCAACCTCTGCCACCATGGTTGTGATCTGGCCCGCTTGCGATACCTCTTTGATAAATTGATCTGGCGTCATGCCATATCTGCTTGCTGCTCGAACTAGATACTCAGTCAGCTCAGATTCATTTACAGAAACCGCTTCTGCCTTAACAATTGAATCTAGTAAAAATTCTCGAGTAATAGTGGCCTTTACTTCGTCATTAACCTCAGCGCGATGCTTATCATCTTCAAGTCTGCCCTCTTTTTCTAAATGATCATTTACCTCTGATTCAATAATCTCTGCAGGTAGTGGGATATCAACTTCACTTAGTAGTTTTTCAACTAAAAGATCTCTTGCTTGGGCGCCTTGTTCTAACTCTTTTACCTTGGTTATTCGAGTAGTTAAATCTGCTTTTAATTCATCAAGTGTTTCAAACTCAGATGCTAACTTTGCAAAGGCATCATCTAATGGCGGAAGCTCACGATTTTTTACCGCTTTAACTGTA
>CAIUBS010000047.1 GCA_903897475.1 uncultured Actinomycetes bacterium
ATTTATTAAAGAGTTATTGAAATGAGTGATGGCCCATTAATTGTTCAGAGTGATAAAACTCTATTACTTGATATAGATCATGCTTTATCAGATGAATGTCGCAGAGCAATTGCAGCGTTTGCAGAGTTAGAAAAATCGCCAGAGCACATACATACTTACCGGCTAACTCCGCTTGGGTTATGGAATGCCAGAGCATCAGGCCATGATGCTGAACAAGTAATAGATGTACTACTTAAATACTCAAGGTATGCAGTTCCACATTCTCTATTAGTTGATATAGCCGAGACTATGTCTCGCTACGGTCGCCTTCGACTTGAAGCACATCCAGTTCACGGCTTAATACTGGTATCAAATGATCCTGCTGTGCTTAAGGAGGTAACTAGAGGAAAAAAAGTTGCTCCCATGCTCGGATTGCAACTAGATGATGAAACTATTGTGGTTCATCCCGGGCAGCGAGGATTTTTAAAACAAGCACTACTCAAGTTGGGTTGGCCAGCTGAAGATTTTGCTGGCTATGTTGATGGTGAACATCATGAGATTGCATTAAAGCAAGATGGTTGGAAAATTAGAAAATACCAGGAGTTAGCAGCTGAAGGATTTTGGCATGGAGGTTCTGGAGTAGTTGTACTGCCTTGCGGTGCTGGTAAAACAATTGTTGGCGCTGCGGCCATGGCACACGCAAAAGCAACGACCTTAATTTTGGTTACAAATACTGTTGCAGCAAGACAATGGCGAGAAGAGCTACTACGCCGCACCGATTTAAATGAAGATGATATTGGAGAATATAGCGGAGCAAAGAAAGAAATTAGGCCCGTAACAATTGCCACCTATCAAGTAATGACTACCCGTAAAAAGGGAGTTTATGCGCACTTAGATTTATTTGATGCAATTGATTGGGGTTTGATAATTTATGATGAAGTTCATTTATTGCCTGCTCCAATTTTTAGATTTACTGCCGATATTCAATCTCGCCGTAGATTAGGTTTAACTGCAACTTTAGTTCGAGAAGATGGGATGGAAGGTGAAGTATTTTCACTAATTGGGCCAAAAAGATTTGATGTACCGTGGAAGGAAATTGAAGCACAAGGTTATATTGCACCAGCAGATTGCGTTGAAGTAAGAATTACTCTAACTGATGCGGAGCGATTGAATTACGCTACAGCAGAACAAGAGGATAGATATAGATTTTGTGCTACATCACAAACCAAAAAAGATGTAGCTATCGCACTTGCTAAACAACACGCCAATGACCAAGTGTTAGTAATTGGGCAGTATTTGGATCAACTAGACCAACTTTCAAATGAGCTAGGTGTCCCGGTAATTAAGGGTGACACTCCAATAAAAGAACGTGAGAGATTATTTGCACTATTTCGAAGCGGTGAGATTAAATGCCTAGTAGTTTCAAAAGTAGCTAATTTTTCTATCGACTTACCAGAGGCCACAATCGCTATTCAAGTTTCGGGAACATTTGGTTCAAGACAAGAAGAAGCACAAAGATTGGGCAGAATTCTTAGACCAAAAGCTGATGGTCGAGGTGCTCGCTTTTATTCATTAGTTGCTCGAGATACTGTTGATCAAGATTTTGCACAAAACCGCCAAAGATTTCTTGCTGAACAAGGTTATGCATATCGAATTATCGATGCAGATGAAGTGTTAAATAAGAATTAAGATTTAATAGCTTTAATAAATCTCTCTAAATCCACCCGCCAGTAGTCATGAACTTTGCCGTCTATCATAATAACTGGGACCTGCTCGCCATACTCTTGCTCGAGTTCAACTGAAGAATCAATCAGCTCAACTTCCAAATTAAAATCAAGTTCTTCCTTTACTGAGTTAATCCGGTCTAGGGCAATTTCACACAGATGACAACCACTTCTGGAGTAAACCTTTACTTTTTTCATTTAACTCCCAGTAATATTGAACCTAATTAAGTAAAAAAGTATCACTTATTATGAAAATATGCTGTTAGCCTACGCATGTGCGCATAAAATCTTTTTTACTTTCAATCCTAATTGCGCTTTCTTTTTTATCACCAATTCCAAATGCTTCGGCTTTAGAGATCAAAGTAGCCCCTGCAGGTTGGGCCTCAATTTTTGCAAGTGGAGATAGCAATGTTGCAACTAGTACACCTAGAATTTTTTATGCCAATTTAGAGAAAAAAAGTAGTTTTATTCCAATTTATAATAATGTTCCAGCAGTGGCCAAGGAAGCAATTCAGGCAGCAATCGATATTTGGTCACAAAACTTTAAATCATCTGTTCCAATTAATGTAAGTATATCTTGGACAAGACCAATAAATGATTCTGTTTTAGCATCAGCTAGTGCAAAGAATGTCTTTGCTAACTTTACTGGTGCTCCAGATAAAACTCTTTACTACACATCAGCTTTGGCTAACGCACTAGCTGGCAGAGATTTAGATGTTAATGATCCAGAACTAGTAATAGAAGTTTCATCTAATGCTAATTGGTACTTCGGAATAGATGGAAAATGTCCGCCCAGAAGTTATGACTTAGTCTCTGTCATCTTGCATGAAATGGCCCATGGTTTGGGTTTTATGTCTGGTAGCTATTACGACAGTGCAACTGGGGAGGGAAGGATTCTTCAGCCAACACCTTTTGATGCTTATGCACAATTACCAGATGGTAGAAGGCTTATCGATTTACCATCTCCATCACTTGAAATCGGAAAAGCAATGACTACTGCATTGTTTTGGTCTGGAGCTAATGGAGTTAAGGCAAACAATGGCATAAAGCCTCTGCTTTTCACACCATCAATTTATGA
>CAIUBS010000048.1 GCA_903897475.1 uncultured Actinomycetes bacterium
CCATTTAGGTGCATCACTAAGGTAGTTTTCCCAGCACCATTGGGGCCTAATAGTGCAACTCTTTCACCTTTTTTCACCTTCAAGTTGACTCCAAAAAGTGCTTGGTTTCCATCAGGATATGCAAAGGCTAACTCTTCGATTGAAAGACTTTAATTCTCATCATGCATTAGATGAGCCTAACTGCAATGTAAGTAAAAGTACTATTAGGGCTAGTAATGGAATAACTAAAGCAGAAATCCAATATTTTCTATCATTAGTTATCTTTAAGTCCTTTGGAAGTTCACCATTAAAACCTCTGGCAAGCATCGCTAAATGAACTCGTTCCCCTCTTTCATATGAACGAATAAAAAGAGCTCCCGCAGCAGTTGCTAAAACTGGCCAATGTTTAACACCAGTTGCTTCGAAGCCTCTTGATTGGCGAGCAACTGACATTCTTTGCATTTCATCGTTAACAACATTTACATAACGAAGCATAAATGAGGCTATCTGCACCATAGGAGTAGGCAGCTTCAAAATTTCTAATCCTCTAAGAATCTCACGAGCCGTCGTAGTTGCCGAAAGATTGATAGCTACCAAAATTCCTATCGTTCCTTTTGTCACAATGCTGGCACCAGCCAGTAAGCCCTCCCGGTATAACTCAAGGCCTGCTACTTGAAATTTTTCACCAGAACCAAAAAATGGCATAAGTAGAGCAAAAAAGATAAAGGGAATTTCAATTAATGATCTTTTAGCGACAGTAATAAGTGGAAGCTGGGCTATTTTTATAACGGTAAAAATTATGCAGAAATACGCAATAAAAGCCGTCCAATTAGATATATCAGTTGAGACTGCGATTATTATAAAAAGTAGGCCTGCCACAATTTTTATATGCGAAGGAATATCGTGAATTAAAGAGTGTCTATGAATATAAAGCCGCTCACCGACATCATGGCCATGGTGATGGTCAGATAAACTTCTTTCCGATGAATCAGCGATTTTTGGTTTCTGGCTTTCTTTTTATCAACATAAACAAGCCATACCCAACAATGCCTGTTGCTGCTACGCCGATCAAGCCGGATAAGCCAACCGATAACCGTTCGTTATCAATTCCAGCAACTCCGTAATCTGCAAGGGTTGAGTCATCTAAGGTATGGTCTTTGGCAGTTTCAATAAAACCTATATCCTCAGCAACTTTCTCTAACCCATCTGGAGATGATGAAGCGTAAAAAGATACACCTCCTGCAAGTATTGCAGAAATTATTATTGAACTTGCAAAAAATTTTTTGGAGGAAAGTTTCATCTTATGACCTTATTTCTAGCGGCGTATTCTTACTTTCCCAGCCATAAACTAAATCAGATCTACTTGCTAAGACCGCAGAAACAGTTAATGCTGTAATAATGCCCTCGCCGATACCGATGAGAATATGTGTTCCGACCATTGCACTTAGTACCGCACTAATTGAGAATGTTCCAGTTGCCCCAATCGCATATTGAAAAACAAAACCTAATGCCGCAGCCGGTACTGAAATAAAGGCTGCAAAAAATGATGCTGCTACAGTAGAAGTCTTAGTTTTCGGAAGTAACTTTTTCAGTAAAACAAATGTAAAAAAACTAATCCAGACACTAATTACTCCCATATTGAAAATGCTAAGTCCTAGCGCAGTTAATCCACCATCTGCAAACAGAAGTGCTTGAACAATTAAAACCACGGTCAAAGCCAAGGTGGCCGCATATGGGCCAACGAGAACCATCGCTAATGCAGCACCAATTAAGTGACCACTAGTTCCTGCTGCGACAGGGAAGTTAAGCATTTGTACTGCAAAAATAAATACGGCAGTAAGGCCAGCCAACGGCGCACTTTGATCACTTAGTTGGTTACGAGCTCCTTTTACCGCACCACCTACAGCCAGGGCAGAGGCTGCAACAAATGCAGTTGAGGTAGGAATATCGATGAAGCCATCAGGGATGTGCATGAGCCTAGGTTATTGCAAACGATTTGCATCTGCAAGCGTGGGTTCCCTTAATTGGTAGGGTGTTGGCATGCCTCTATCAATCAAGGGGATGGTTACAACCATCTCAATTTCAGTTTTCGCTTTGGCCCTAGCAGTGCCTACCGCCGTTTCCCACACTAGTTTTGTAAGCAGCAACCCGGCAGCTGGCTCAGTGGTCATGCAATGGCCAGATCAAATAAGCATTGAATTTGATGAAGATTTAATAAGCATCGGCGAAGAAAAAGCAAATTTTATTGTAGTTAACAACTCTGTTGGCGATCAGGTAAGCAATAATGACGAAAATATAGATTCTAATATCGTAACAGTCTCACTCTCACCTAATCAGGTCGAAGGACCAGTTTTAGTTTTCTATCGTGTGGTATCGGCTGATGGGCATCCAGTTGAGGGGGAGTTCACATTCACCTACGGTCAAGATCAGCCTGCTAAAGTGATTGAAGAAGTAGTAGTTAAAGATAAATTTCCAATTAGTATTTATATAGCCTCAGCCGCATTTATTGCATCTGGAATATTTTTTGCCATCTATTCATATCGAAGAAGAAATCGATCATAAATAAAAAAAGCCCTAGTTTTGAACTAGGGCTTTTTTCACAAGGTTTATAAGTCGTAGTACAACTCAAACTCAGCTGGATGTGGACGTAATCTTACGTAATCAACCTCTTGCTTACGCTTAAAGTCAATCCAGGTGTCAATTAGATCCTTAGTAAATACGCCACCTCTAGTTAAGAACTCATTATCTTTTTCTAGATTATCTAACACAGCATCCAATGAACCTGGAACCTGAGGAATTGCTGCTGCCTCTGCTCCTTCTAATTCATATAGATCTTTATCAACTGGCTTTGGTGGCTCGATCTTGTTTTGAATTCCATCAATTCCAGCCATCAACATAGCTGCAAAGGCTAAGTATGGATTTGATGATGGGTCTGGGCAGCGGAATTCAATACGCTTTGCCTTTGGATTAGATCCAGTAATTGGAATTCGGATACAGGCAGATCGGTTTCTGGCTGAATAAACCAGATTTACTGGTGCTTCATACCCTGGGACTAAGCGCTTGTAAGAATTTACTGTTGGATTTGTAAATGCCAATAACGATGGCGCATGTTTTAGCAAGCCTCCGATATACCAGCGTGCGATGTCAGATAGATCGCCATATCCATCACCCCAGAACAATGGTTTTCCATCCTTCCAAAGTGATTGGTGAACATGCATTCCAGAACCATTGTCACCAAATAATGGCTTAGGCATAAATGTTGCAGTCTTGCCCGCAGCCCAAGCTGTATTTTTGATGATGTATTTGAATTTCATTAACTCATCGCCGGCAGTAAGTATGTCGCTGAAACGATAATTAATTTCCATTTGTCCAGCTGTTCCCACCTCATGGTGAGCGCGCTCAACTGTTAATCCAACTTTACCTAAGTTCATAACCATCTCATCGCGAAGATCCGCAAACTGATCAGTTGGAGAGACCGGGAAATATCCTCCCTTAATTCTGGTTCGATATCCACGGTTTGGAGTGCCATCTGCATCCTCTTCGATTCCTGTATTCCAAGCACCCTCATATGATTCAATATGGTGGAAGGCTTGATTCATTCCGGTTAAGAATCTAATTCGATCAAATACATAAAACTCTGCTTCGGGGGCAAAGAATGCGGTATCTGCAATTCCAGTGCTGCGCATAAACTCTACTGCTTTACTTACGATACCTCTTGGATCACGAGAATAAGCACTATTGTCATCTGGATTATGAACTGAGAAAAGAATAATCAAAGTTTTTTCTTTACGAAATGGATCTAAGTATGCAGATGATGGAACTGGTAAAAGCTTCATATCTGATTCATGAATTGATTGAAAGCCTCTAATCGAAGAGCCATCAAACATTAATCCATCTTTAAACACGCTCTCATCAAATGATTCAACTGGAACGTTAAAATGATGTTGAATACCAGGTAGGTCAATAAATCTTACATCGATCAACTTCACATCATTCTTTTTGATGTAGTCGAAGATCTCAGATGAATTCTTAAACATCTTTTCTCCTATAATTTAGTGCTGAAAGTAGGGCTTCGTTGCACCGCTTCAGATGGGTAAAACTTAGTAGAAAATAGTGAAAAAGTAGTAAAGCCTGTGTTACATCTATGTTTCCGAAGCAGCCCAACCGATAGGGTTACACGCATGAATTGGCAAGATGAGCCCAAATTACTACCCGAAGCCTCTTTGGGTAGGCGGGTAATCGCACTGGTAATTGACTGGACTATGTCACGGTTAATAGCAAGCTTAATCGGACCTTATTTATCAATTCAAACAGATTTTAACACCTTGGTTATTTTCTACTTAGAAGTTACATTGTTAACAATTTTATTTCAAGCATCTGCTGGTCAGAGAATAATGGCGGTTAAGGTAGTCAGTTACCCAGAGCAATTTAGAGTACCTGCAAAGAAAATAGCACTAAGAACTTTATTGATTTGTATGGTAGTTCCAGCTGTTATTACTAAAGATGGTAGGTCATTACACGATTTTCTGACTAAAACTCAGACTGTTCGCGAACTTTACTAAGACTACCTTCTGGGCATCCTTACGTTGGTAGGCATCGGACCTTTTGGCATTGGAAGATTTAATCCACCAACTGATTTTAACCTTGCCCTAACCTCACGAAGCTGAACCGTATTTAATTTTTTTGGCAACTTCTTTAGGTGCTTTTGTAATTTGCGGATTGAGACTTGACCAGTTCCTTCACCAACAATTACTTCTGTAACTGGAACTCCAGATAGAAATCTCTCCATTTTCCTTCGTTCATCTTGAATAAGAGATTTGACGCCGTAGCCACCTTCGCCAACTAAAATAATGCCAGCTTTACCAGAAACTCTATGAACCATATCTTGATCACGGTTTACATTAACTGCTGGAGTTGTGACAAAGCCACGTTTAATTGACATTAACACACTTGCACCCGCACCAATTTGTCCTTCAATTGATGAAAACGCTGCGGTATTTGCATATCGAGTAAACAAGAAAAATGCAGCTAAAAAGCCAAGTGGGAGTGACAAGAATCCAGCATAAATGGGATGTCCAAGGTTGTTACCAATTATTACACCAAAAGTTATAATCAAAACGAAAACAAGTAAACACCAAATAATTGCAAAGGGGGAGTCTTTCTTAACTAACTTGTATGCATCTTTGACTACTGCAAGCTGAGATTGCTTTGCCGGTGCACCAGTTTTTGCTTGAGCTTCTTTCTTTTTCTTTCTTCCAAACATTTTCTCTCCCTATTTAACAGCTCGAGCAGCCATCGCCTGATTGTAAAGGCGACCTGCTCTATAGCTTGAACGTACCAATGGACCACTCATAACGCCAAGGAAACCAACCTCTTCCGCCTCTTTACTTAACTCTACGAACTCATTTGGCTTAACCCATCTTACTACCGGGTGATGTTTAGCAGATGGTCGAAGATATTGCGTAATGGTAATCAAGTCACAACCAGCAGAGCGCAGATCAATTAGTGCCTGAGAAACCTCTTCTCTGCTTTCTCCCATTCCCAGAATTAGATTAGATTTTGTTATCAATCCAAAATCTCTAGCCTGAGTAATAACATCTAGTGATCTTTCATACCTAAAAGCTGGTCGAATTTGTTTAAAGATTCTAGGTACAGTCTCTAAATTGTGAGCGAAAACCTCTGGTCTAGTTTCAAATACTTGATTTAACAAGTCTGAGTGGCCACTAAAATCAGGAGCCAACATTTCTACACCGACTCCAGGATTTAAATTGTGAACCTGCGAGATAGTTTCTGCATAGAGCCAGGCACCTTCATCATCTAAATCATCGCGAGCGACCCCAGTGATAGTTGCATACTTTAAATTCATGCTCTTAACTGACTCAGCAACTCGTCTAGGTTCATCTCTATCTAATGGTTTTGGTTTTCCGGTATCAATATTGCAAAAATCGCACCTTCTTGTGCAAGCTTCTCCACCAATAAGAAAGGTTGCCTCTCTATCCTCCCAGCATTCAAAAATATTTGGGCAAGCCGCCTCCTGACAGACTGTGTGAAGACCTTCAGTTGCAACTAATGACCTAAGTTTTGTGTACTCAGGACCCATAGTTGCTCGAGTTTTAATCCACTCGGGCTTTCTTTCAATAGGTGTTTGGGCGTTTCTGGCTTCAATGCGAAGAAGTTTGCGACCTGAAGGATCAACGCTCATATGGATACCCGCTCTAGCATTGGACAAATATAATTTTTCAAAACAGGCAAAACCTCTTGAATATTTATACTTCTATTTAATTCAACTGCCATAGATGTAACCTTGGCATCTGCAATACCGCATGGGACTATTTTTTTGTATGCAGAAAGATCTGGATTTATATTCAATGCAAAACCATGCATAGTCACACCTTTTGCAACTCTTAAACCAATGGCAGCTATTTTTCGATCACCTTTTCCATCTCTGATCCAAACCCCACTTCGTTCACAGTATCTTTTGGCTTCAATTCCAAACTCTTCACATACCGAAATTAGGGCAGTTTCAAGCTCCCTAACAAAGCCAACTACATCTGTTGAATTTTTTAACTTAATGATTGGATAACCAACTATTTGTCCTGGGCCATGCCAGGTAATTTTGCCGCCACGATCAACATTTATAACTGGGGTAGCATCTATTGGACGATCTGAAATTTCAGTCCTTCGACCTGCAGTGTAGACAGAGGTATGCTCTAGAAGTAAAAGTGTGTTTTTGATCGCTCCACTTACAACTTGTTCATGAGTACTTTTTTGTAACTCCCAAGCATTGCCATAATCAATTAGGCCTAATTCATTGACTATTAATGTTTTTCCGGTTGTTAAGAGTAAACTCACAAGATAAGCCTAATTGTTTGATGAAAATTTGGCGAAAGAAAGCACTTGCTGGGCCAGCTGGTGTGAGCAAAATGGCATCACTGGTAGATTTCACCCTGTATCCGATA
Source organism: uncultured Actinomycetes bacterium (assembly GCA_903897475.1). Taxonomy (GTDB): domain Bacteria; phylum Actinomycetota; class Actinomycetes; order Nanopelagicales; family Nanopelagicaceae; genus Nanopelagicus. The sequence goes on from CAIUBS010000048.1 coordinate 6,939, forward strand.
TATCTAGAAGGGCGTAATCACGCATGGCATCGAAAGTTAAATCAAAAAACTCTGTTATGGGGCGCAAGCCACTCTGGATTGCCATAGTCACAATTATTGCCTGGTTAGGTATCTCATCCGTTGCTGGACCTACTTTTGGAAAGCTCTCAACCGTTCAGGAAAATGACAACGCAGCTTTCTTGCCAGATAGTGCAGAGTCAACTCTAGCTAGCAAAGTAACAGTTAAGTTTTCAGATAGTTCTAATGATCAGATTCCAACACTTCTTCTATTTTTAGGTGATGTTAATCCGGTAAAGAATCCAGAAAATTTAGCCCGAATTCAGAATTACCTCAACCAACTTGGCAACAAGGTTTTGCCAGAATCTGGCAAATCCCTTAATTCTTACTTTGTACCAGGTTTTCCAATTCAAGCAATCCCGTCAGAGGATGGCAAGGCTGCACTAGTAAATATTGCGCTTAATTCAACAATTATCGAGGAGCGAGTTGAAGAAAAACCAACACTTTCACTTATCGTTGATTTTATGCGTGAGGATCTAAAAGAAAATTTTGAAGAAAAAGATCTAACTACACATGTAACTGGATTTGGTGGAATATTTGCCGATTTATTTGGGGCATTTGGTTCAATTGATTCAACTTTACTAACCACAACCTTGCTAGTAGTTTCAATCATTTTGATTATTGTTTACAGATCTCCGCTGCTTTGGATATTGCCACTATTTTCGGCAATCACTGCACTATCAGTAGCTGGAACAATTGTTTATTACGCAGCAAAGGCAGATTTACTAGATCTCAATGGTCAGTCCCAGGGAATTTTGTCGGTACTGGTGCTTGGTGCGGCCACCGATTATGCATTATTACTTATAGCTAGATACCGAGAAGAGTTACATCATCATGAGTCTAGGTATGAGGCAATGAGAATTTCACTAAAAGGAGTAATTGAACCAATTTTGGCATCAGGTTCAACAGTTATTGCCGGCTTATTGGTTTTGCTACTTAGTGATTTATCAGGGAATCGTGGCTTAGGACCAGTAGGTGCAATTGGTGTTGCGGTATCGATGATTACAGTCTTAACTTTCCTACCTGCGCTACTGGTAGTTTTTGGTCGCTGGATATTTTGGCCAAAAATTCCAAAATTTGATGATGTTGATGAACAACTAAGTGGAACTTGGGCAAAAATTGGAAATGCGGTAGAGCGCAATCCAAAGCGAATTTGGATATCAACAGCTCTACTGCTTGTCATTTTTGCAGGTTTCTCATTTACTTTAAAGGCAGATGGCTTGGCCAATACTGAGGCCTTTACAAAAAGAACTGATTCGGTAATAGGACTTGAAAAACTAGGGGAGCACTTTCCAAGTGGTGAAGGATCTCCAGTTGAAATTGTTGTAAAACAAAATGATGTAGCAAGGGCAACAACTGCACTACTTACAGTTGATAATGTGGCATTTGTTGAACCTGTAGTAGCAGGTCAAAAGATACCTGGTGCGCCTACACCACCAATTAAGATTGTAGATGGGCAAGTGCTTTTAAATGCTACTTTAAAAGTAGCACCTGATTCAGTAGAAGCAAGAAACACAATTCCATTAATTAGAGATGCAGTACATGCTATTGATAAGGATATTCTAGTAGGTGGCGGAACTGCAGTTCAGTTTGATACCGATGTAGCTTCTCGCCACGATAATAGAGTTATTATTCCAATAGTTCTTATTATTATTGGAATAATTCTTGGACTATTATTACGAAGTATTTTGGCGGCAGCACTACTTCTATTAACGGTTGTACTCTCATTTATGGCAACACTCGGCGTATGCCAACTAGTTTTTGAAAATGTGTTTGGATTTAAGGGAGCTGATGCCTCATTCCCATTGTTTACTTTTATTTTCCTGGTAGCACTGGGTATTGATTACAACATTTTTTTAATGACCAGAGTAAGAGAGGAATCACTAAAATTAGGTACCCGTAAGGGAGTGATTAAGGGTCTAACAGTTACCGGTGGTGTTATTACATCCGCGGGAATTGTGTTGGCAGCAACTTTTGCAGTACTTGGAGTTCTACCTCTTGTTTTCTTGGCGCAACTTGGTTTTGCAGTTGCCTTTGGAGTACTCCTAGACACAATTATTGTTAGATCTTTGTTGGTTCCAGCTTTGGTGCATGTAATTGGTCCAAAGATTTGGTGGCCATCAAAAATGCAATACGTGAAGAAATAAAATCTCTGCACTATGGCTCCGAAAGTCGGTATCGCAGGATATGGGTTAGCCGGCCGATTTTTTCATGCACCTTTTTTAAAGAGTGCTGGATTTGAAGTGGTTGCTGCTTTAACTACTAAACCGCAACGCAAAGCCGAAGCAATCTCTGATTTTCCCAAGATTAATGTTGTGGAGAGTATAGATGAATTATTAAAACAGGATTTAGATCTATTGGTTATAGCTTCAACCAACAATGTACATGCCTCTCAGGCAATTTCAGGCTTAAAAGCCGGAATACCAGTAGTAGTTGATAAACCAATGGGACGCACGTTAAAAGAAACGCAAGAAATAGTTGATATTTCAAAACAAATGAAAGTTCCAGTTACTACTTACTTTAATCGAAAGTGGGACAGCGATTCACTAACCATTAAAAAAATTATTAACGAAGGAGTTTTAGGCAATATTTTTAGGTTGGATTCAAGATTTGAAAGATTCAGACCGGTCTTATCAGCGGGATCCTGGCGAGAAAATCAAAGCCCTAACGAAGGTGGTGGTAATCTTTTAGATCTCCAGCCACATTTAATTTCAACCGCACTTGATTGGTTTGGCCCAGCAGATCTAATTGCATCGTCGGTCAGATCAATCCGAGGTGGATCTGATGACGATTCAACGCTGGTTTTAAGACATCAGGGAGGCGTAGATTCATATCTGTCTGTAAGTTCAATAAATGCAGCATCGGGGCCAAGGATTCGAATTACTGGCGATAAAGGCTCCTTAGTAATAAATGATATAGATCCTCAGGAAACATTGCTTAAAAATGGTAAATACCCTGTGGGTGGAGTTTGGAATCAAAGCACAAAAAGTATTGCAACCCTACATTTTGGAGATAAGACTATTGATTATCCAAGCGTTGATGGAAACTATACCCATTTTTACACACAGGTGAAGCAGGCTCTTGAGGGTGGATCATGGCCGGTATCCATTAATGAAGCTTTAGCAGTTGCAAAAATAATCGATGAGGCTAGAGAAACTTCATTTAGATAGATGGATTTTGATTGCATTGTTATTGGTGCAGGATTATCTGGTTTAACTGCTACTCGAACTTTAGAACGTGCTGGAAAATCTGTCCTACTAATTGAGTCTAGTGATGAGGTTGGCGGCCGGGTTCGAAGTGATCATATCGATGGCTATATATTTGACCGAGGATTTCAAGTTATCAATCCAAAATATCGTCAAGTAGAAAAAAGTGGTGTAATAAAAGATTTAGATTTTAAGAAAATCTCCGGGGCTGTTCGACTTTTTGATGAAAATTTAATTATTGGCTACGCGCCTGGATCATTCTCAAGTAAATCCGGCGCATTATTAGAAAAGTTAAGATTCTTGGAGTTTGTTTACAATAGAAATGTTTCAAATTCACAAAGCTTTGGTTTTTATACCAAAAATTTTCAAGGTTTCTACCAAAAAGTTCTTGATCCATTTTTAACTGGTGTATTTTTGACTGATCCAAGTAAGATAGCAGCTGATGTCGCCCAAGAGATATTAAAGAGTTTTATTAAATCACTTCCAGGGTTACCCGCAGGAGGGGTTGGAGAGTTTTCAAAAGCTCTAGCAAAGCCAATAAAAAACTTAAAGTTAAATGAATCAGTTCAAAATATTTCAGGCAATATGGTAATCACAAATCAGGGTAGATACTCGGCAAAGTACATTGTTTTAGCAGCTGGCCCAGTTGAGTCGGTAAACTTATTTCCACAGCTAAAACCTTCCATAATGCTCTCAAGTATCACCTCATATTTTTCAACAGATGAAGATTTAACTGATTCGAAGAATTTAGTCATCTCAAGAGGATCCAAGTTAGTTAATTCAATTGTTATTAGTAAAGTATCACAGAAGTATGCTCCTACTAATAAATCTTTAATTTCTGCAACCACAATTAAAAATTTGGCAGAAAGTGAATTTAGGGCTGAGTTAAGTAAAGTTTGGGGTAGTAATGCAAATAAATGGGATCAGGTTGCAAGATATGAAATTAGAAATTCTCTTCCGCTACACACCTCAGGAAAGAGTAGATATCCAAAGCTTCAGCTAACTGAGAGTATTTTTGCTATAGGAGATCACATGTCATCCCCTTCTCAACAGGGTGCGATGGAATCGGGTGCTTTAGTTGCGGAGAAAATTAATCAATTAATGCGTTAAGGGCAGCAGAAACAAATGGGTAGTCAAACTCAAACTTCGAATCAATTAATACCTTAGGAATAACTTTTTTTGAACCTAAAACTTCACTTGAAAATCCGCCAAGAACTGCTTTAAGAGCAAAAGCTGGTGCTGGAAATAACGCTGGTCGCTTTAAAACTCTAGCAAGGGAGGCAGTAAATTCTTGATTAGTCACTGGATTTGGTGAAGTTAAGTTTACCGCCCCTTCAATCTTTGAGTTCATAAGAAAAATCATGGCTCGAACTTGATCATGCAATGTAATCCAAGACCACCATTGTTTACCAGATCCGAGTTTTCCGCCCAAGCCAAATTTAAAAAGCGGAATCATTCTTCCAAGTGCGCCGCCTGTTGGATCAAGAACTAGACCAGTTCGTAGTTTTATAGTTCTAACACTAGGTGCCAAATCAGCAACAGCTTCCCATTCCCGACAAACAACAGAGAGAAAATCACTACCACCTTTATCTATTTCAGTGACTGCACGATTTCCGGTCTCACCGTAGTATCCGATTGCACTAGCCGAGATAAATACATTTGTTTGCAGTTGCTGACAAGCGTTTGCCATCGTAGTTGTTCCAAGTAATCTGGAATTTAGGATTTCAGATCGATAGGCCGCACTCCAACGTTTATCACCAACGCCAGCTCCTGCTAAGTGAAAAACTGCATCCACACCATCTAAAGCATCTAAATCAATTTCGCCTTTAATTGGATCCCAGCGAACCTCTTCATTATTTCTTGTGGGCCTTCTGACAATTTTTTGTACCTGATAGCCCTCAGATTTTAATTTTGCAACTAGTGCGCTTCCAATTAAACCAGAAGAGCCAGTAACAGCCACACTTTTAATGCTTGGCAAATTACAAACCTAAATCTGATTCGAAACGGCCCTCTTCTAACCTATCTTTTAAGGTAGTTAAGAAGCGGGCAGCATCTGCACCATCAACAACTCTATGATCATAAGAAAGTGCCAAATAAACCATAGATCTAATTGCAATAGTTTCACCACCGTCGGCGCCTTTTACCACCATTGGTCTTTTAACAACTGCGCCAATACCCAAAATTGCAACCTGCGGTTGGTTAATTATTGGGGTATCAAAGAGCGCACCACGAGATCCTGTATTTGTAAGCGTGAAGGTTCCGCCACCTAATTCATCGGGCGTTATTTTATTTTCCCGGGTACGAGCTGCAACATCTGAAATTTTTCGAGCAATTCCGCCCATATTTAGATCACCAGCATCCTTTACAACAGGTACTAACAATCCACGATCAGTATCAACTGCAACACCCAAATGCTCTGCAGCATGGTAAGTAATCTGATCTCCTTCAACGGATGAGTTTAGAACTGGATGTTGCTTTAGTGCTTCACAGACGGAAACTGCAAAAAATGGAAGGAAAGTTAATTTAACGCCTTCACGTGATTCAAAAGAAGCCTTAGCTGCATTTCTTAATCGATCAATTTTTGTTACATCTACCTCAACTACTGTTGTTAGTTGCGCTGAAATCTTTAGAGATTCAACCATTCGATCTGCAATAACTTTTCTAAGCCGAGTCATAGCCACAGTTGTGCCACGAAGTGGTGAGACTGCAACTACAGATCTTGGTGTGGTATTAGTTGATGCCATAACTTGAGCTGTAGGAGTTGTAGCAGCGCGCGGTGTAGCGGCCAAAATATCCTCTTTACGAATTCGACCACCAACGCCAGTTCCTTTAACTTTAGAAAGATCTACACCAGCTTCAGCTGCAAGTTTTCGAACAATTGGCGTTACATAGGAGTCATCAGCTCTGACCTCTGTATTTACGGTTTTAGTCGGAGCAACAAGATTTTGAACTACAGGTGTTTGCACTACAGGAGTTTGCACAGCAGGTGTTTGAACTACAGGTGTTTGAACTGCAGCAACTGGTGCAGGTGTAGGTACTTTTGGAGCAGTTGGTATCGATCCAGAAACACCAATAGAGGCAAGTCTGGCTCCAACTGCAACTGTTGAATCAACTGGAACATCAATTGTTAAAATTGTGCCAGTTACAGGTGATGGTATTTCAGTATCAACCTTATCGGTAGATACCTCAAGTAAAGCTTCATCAACATTAACCTGATCGCCAACATTTTTAAGCCACCTAGTAACTGTTCCCTCAGTTACTGACTCACCGAGTGCAGGCATGGAAACGATTGTTGCTCCAGAATTTACTGGAGTTGGCGTAGATACATTTGTTTGATTAGGTGAAATAACTGGCGCCGTTACTGCCTCTGGTTGTACTTGCACAGCTGGCTTTACCTCTTCTACTGGCTTAGCAGTCGGAGTTGATTGTTGGGTAGGAGCGCTTGCAGAATCGGCAATTACCGCTAACTCGGCGCCAACTGCAACAGTTGAATCA
>CAIUBS010000049.1 GCA_903897475.1 uncultured Actinomycetes bacterium
TCTCCTATAACTTTTACTTCAAATCCACACCCTTTTCACCCTTGCCATACGCACTTGCATTTGCAGCATTAGCTGCATCAGTAGTGGTGGCAACAAATAGAACTCCACCTATTTGGTTACTTACAGCAGCTGCCGCCCTTGGAGTAGCTGCTCATTTTGCCAATGTGCTGAAAGATTTAGATCAAGATCTAACCTCTGGAATAAAAGGACTGCCACAGTTAATCGGTAAGAAAAATTCCAGGATTGTAGTTAGCATATTATTGATTTTCACAACCCTGCTACTAAATAATGTAAATCCCAATACGCCTTTATTAGTAATTGGGTTAGCTGCAGCCATAATCACCTCATTTGCGCCAGATAAATTAATCTTTAAAGCTCTTATGATTACAGCAATAGTTGATTTAACCTTGCTTTTATCTGCAGCAGACTCTCAGATTGGCAGTTTAGTTATTTAAATACTTGCAAATTGTAATTATTACTAAGAGTATTGCCGTATGAGACGGATAGTTGTATTTCTCTTATCAATTGCAATTTATGCTCCACAAGCATTTAGTAATACAACTTATGCACAAAGTTATGAAGGTTTCATATCAACTTTAAACTCACTTGAAGTAAAGGGGCGCGCGCCAAAAACCGGATATAGCAGAGCTCAATTTCCCCATTGGTCAGATTTAGATCGAAATGGTTGTGATGCTAGAAATGATATTTTAAAGCGGGATCTAACAGAGGTTTTATTTAAAGCTGGCACTCGAGATTGCAAAGTACTCTCTGGAGTTTTACTAGATCCATTTAGCAATAAAGTTTTAACCTTTACCAGTGTTAAGTCAGCCGTAGATATAGATCATGTAGTTGCACTATCTAATGCTTGGCAAACAGGGGCTGCCTACTTTGATAGAAATATAAGATCTCAAATCGCTAATGATCCATTAAATCTGCTGGCAGTAGATGCCAAGTTAAATCGGCAAAAAGGTGATGGAGATGCAGCTACCTGGCTACCACCAAACAAAGCATTTAGATGTGAATATGTATCACGCCAGGTTAGCGTTAAAGCTAAGTACTCACTTTGGGTTACCCCACCAGAGAAAGAGGCAATTACCAGAGTCTTGAATCAATGTATCGGGCAGTAACTTACTTACTTGGATAGAGTTGACATATGTGTGGCAGATACGCGCTTAATATCTCAGGCGATGATCTAGCTGTAGAGTTTGCAGCAGGTATAAAAGATGCCTCATTTACCTCAAGAAATTGGAATATCTCACCTACCACATCAATTCCATTTATAAATGCTCAAGATAATCAAGGTATTAATCGGAGTATAAATACGGCAAGTTGGGGATTAATCCCCTCCTGGGCAAAGGATGCAAGTAGGCAGAGCAATGCCATTAATGCTCGCGTTGAATCAGTGGCCGATAAGCCAACCTTTAGAGCAGCTTTTAGAGCAAGAAGATGTTTAATTCCAGTAACTGGCTACTACGAGTGGGCAACTGAGTTGGGCAGTTATAAACCAAAGCAGCCCTTTTATATCTCAAGCAGTGATAAATCCACCTTAGCTATAGCTGGAATATATGAGAGCTGGATTAATCCAGAAATTAATCAGCCAATTACCACTGCAGCAATAATTACAAGAGCTGCTTTAGGAAAGTTAATCCCAATTCATAATCGAATGCCGGTTATCTTGCCAAAATCGTTGTGGTCAACTTGGTTAAGTAGTGCCCAACTTGAAAAAGATGAGGTTAATGATTATTTGAATATGATTGATCTACCCACTTCAGATCAACAGTTAACCTTTTGGCCAGTTTCAGATGAGGTAAATAATGCTAGAAATACTGGGGAGCAATTAGCTAAAGAAATAGAGTTACCACCAGCGGCTACACTTTTTTAAATTAATGTTTTTTGACAGCAAAAATACAACAGGCAGCAGCTAGCTTTATAAAGTAACTTGGCCACTTGCCAGTTGTCAGTGGGGTTTAGTATCTTATCGAACAAATGTTCGAACGCAAATTAGCCACTCAATCTAGTTCAAAGCCGCCTGCGCAAATCTGCCAGGTCGGCACAGAAGGTGTGCCAGTTGAGTTTATTTATCAGGGGATTAGATTTCATATTAATCAAGTATTAAGTAATTACCTGCAAACAAATCAATGGTGGAAAGAGATTGATAGCAACGGTATTGATGATCAAGTAAGTGAGCAGGTAAGCAAAATCTGGCAGGTTGAGGCAGCGCCAATTGGTGCGATTACTACCTTTGAGATTGAGTACAACCAAAGTAGTAAGCAGTGGCAGATTAGATCTACCTCAAGAAGCAAGTAGTAGATGAAAAATCAATTTACCCACCTATCAGTATCTAGTGGTTACTCCTTTAAGTATGGCACTAGCCACCCACAGGATTTAGTTGCTAAAGCTGCTGAGCTTGGGATGAGTAGGTTGGCATTAACTGATTATGAAAATATGGCAGGTGCAGTTGTATTTGCTAAAGCTTGTGAACAATATGGCATAACTCCAATACTTGGAGTTAATTTAGGATTTATTCAAAAATCAGATCGTATTACCTTACTTGCCCAAAGTGGCAAATTATCTTCACTTTATCGATTACTTACTGCAGTAAATACAAATAATTGTGATGGGGTATTAAGTATTGAAATCTTAGAGCGGTTTTATCAATACTCATCTGATCTACTACTACTTCATGGTCCAGCCTCATCAGTATTAAAAAATCTAGTAGCTAGAAAAGAAAAGGCTGCGTTAAATACCTTTAAGTTAAGTAGTAAGTACTTTGCTAATACTGCAATTGAGTGTGTTAGCCATTTAATGCGGCCAGATCACCCATACTCAAGTGCAAATGCAGCTAGGGCTTATAGCTTTGCAGTAAACAACCAATTACCTGCAGTATTAACAAATCAGGTGAGAATGAAGGATGCTAGTGATGGCCCAATTGCTGATCTATTAGATGCTAGTAGAAAGTTAGTCTTATTAAGTGATGCCAGTGTCGAGCGGGGTAATAATCAGGGTTACTTAAAAGATAGTGATCAGATGTATCAGGTAGCACAACAGATTGCCCAAGCAGCTGGGGCAATTAATGGCCAGCACCTATTAGATACCACCGCCTTATGGGCAGATATGGCTAGCTTGTCGGTAAGGAATGAGATCGGCGTAGGTGGCATACATCTGCCGGAGTCAAAGTTATTTGGTGCAAATAACCAGCAGCAATTAGTAACTCAACTACAACAAAAAGCTAGTAATCAAATTGATTACTACTACCCACCTGTTATGTATAACCAGGTCTTAAATCGGCTATCCCAAGAGATTGAGATTATTAATAAATTAGGTTTTGCCTCCTACTTTCTAACAGTTGCAGATATTGTCGATGGCGCAAAACAATTAGGGATCAGAGTTGCAGCACGCGGTAGCGCAGCTGGATCACTAACCTGCCATCTACTTGGTATCTCTGAGGTAGATCCAATTAGTAATGATTTATTAATGGAGCGATTTTGCTCAGCTGAGCGAAATGAATTACCTGATATTGATATTGATGTGGAATCAGATCGCAGGTATGAAATATATGACTTAATCTTTAATAAGTATGGGGATAAAAATTGGCATAATCCGAATAATCTATCAAGGTGTGCCACGGTGGCGATGGTGGAGCGATATCGCGCTCGCCATGCTATCCGTGATGTTGGCGCAGCACTTGGTGTTGATCCAACTCAAATTGATTTACTAGCAAAATCTATGCCTCATATTAGTGCTAGAAATATTGGCAATGCCATAAAGCAATTACCAGAGTTAAAAAGATTAGATTTATCTGCACCAAAAATTAAAGCCACAATCAGTCTAGCTATGCGGCTAGACAAGCTACCTAGACACTTATCAATGCATCCATGCGCGGTGGTGATATCAGATTTGAGCATGCAAAATTACGCACCAAGTACTATCAATCAAAGTAATTATCCAATGCTTACCTTTGATAAAGATGATGTTGAAGATCTTGGGTTTTTAAAGCTAGATGTATTGGGTGTAAGAATGCAATCTGCTATTGCTTACACCTTAAAGCAGGTAGCAGCAGTTGAAGAAAAAGAGTTAGATATAAATAAGATCCCATTAGATGATCCATTAACCTTTGATCTAATTAGATCAACTAGAACCATTGGTTTATTTCAGGTAGAAAGTCCAGGCCAGCGCGAGTTAGTTGGCAAGTTAGCCCCAGATCAATTTAGTGATTTAGTTATTGGTATCTCCCTATTTAGGCCAGGGCCAATTAAATCCGAGATGATTACACCATTTCTAAATGCAAGGCATGGCATGACTAAAGCCACATTTATTGATAAGGATTTAGCACCACTTCTTTTGCAGACCCAAGGGGTAGTGGTATTTCATGAGCAGGTAATACAAATTATCTCAATTATGACTGGATCTAGTTATGGCGCAGCAGATCAGATGCGCAGAAATCTTGGTAATAAAGAGGGTGCGCAAAAAGTTTGTGATTGGTTTTACTCTCTCGCTGCAGCTCGTGGTTATAGCAAAGTGGTTGTAGATAAGTGTTGGCAGATTTTGGCAGATTTTGCCTCATTTGGTTTTTGTAAGGCACATGCATCAGCTTTTGCTTTAACTACATATCAATCGGCATATCTTAAAACTCATCACACTGCAGCTTTTTTAGCATCAGTTTTAACTCATGAGCCAGGGATGTATCCAAAGCGATTAATAATTGATGAAGCACGTCAGTGGGGAATAAAAATACTGCCAATTGATATTAATAAATCTAAGTTAGGTTATCAGGTAGAAAAGGTTGATAAAGATAGTAAGGCTTATCGTTATCAATCACCTAACACTATTTCAACTGGAAAAGTATTATCCCTACCTGATGCATCAGGTTATGCAATCCGAGTTGGCTTAGCTGATATTGCTGGTATTTCAAAGGATGAGATTAAATCCATAATTACTAATCGACCCTATACAGATTTAGCAGATTTTACTTACCGCTCAGGTGCGCACTGGCCAACTACTCAATTACTAGTAGAGATTGGAGCATTTGATCAATTACATGGCATCAATCAAGATAGTAAGTTAAATCGAAGAGATTTATATATTCATTTAAGTGAGCTAAAGCAATTAAATGCTGGTAAATCTAGCGCTGGCCAATTATCTCTTGCACTATCTCCTGGGCAGATAGATAGCTTAGGACTACCTGATATAACTAAGTCAGAGCAAGTAAGTAGTGAGCTGCAAAACTTAGGTATCGATATTACCGAGCACCTACTAAAGCAGTACGCACCATTTCTAGATGCAATGGGGGTTTGTAAATCAAGTAATTTAGTAAAACTAAGATCAAACCAGCAGGTATTAGTAGTTGGAGCAAAGGTTGCACTTCAATCACCACCGATTAGAAGTGGCAAAAGAGTTTTATTTCTAACATTAGAGGATGGTTTTGGTTGTAGTGATTTAACCTTTTTTGAAGATGCCCAACAAAGTTATGCTCATATTATTAAAGGTAATAATCTAATTTTGGCAAAAGGAGTAGTACGCAGAACTGGGGCTAGGGGAGTATCAATTAGAGCAAGTGCTGCTTGGCCATTAGATCAGCTTTATCAAGATTGGTTAAAACAACAGGTAGTAGGGCAAAGTATTTAGATTAAATACAAATTCGTCATATTCTAAGCAAAGGAGCGTAAAAGGTAGGCAAGTTCACAAAAACTTTCACCAAAATTCAGATTGCAAGAGCAGGAAAATCAAAGTCTTTAAACTAAACTTATCTCTACCTAAGGATGAGAATCACATCCTAATAAATAAATGGAGAATCAATATGAATGAAGAAGAATTAATCGAAACCTGGAACAAGCAAAGAGCACAGATTATCTCTGCTCAAATGCAACCAGTATTAGTTTTAATTGCAACCTTTGTGCTTTCAGCACTTGGTTACTTTGATAAGGCAACTGATGAAGCTAAGTACTTCGCACTTGTGGTAGTTGCAGTAACTGGAATTTTGACTACCTTAAATCAATACGCTGCCATCCGCGAAGGTGAAGCAGTATGTGATGATCTTGCTAAGGTTGCAAAGAAGAGCGCACTTGCTACAAAAATTGCAAGCTCACGTTCCTTCGTATCAGCAACAGCTGCTTTGATCGTAGTACTAGATATCGTGGTATTTGTGGTTGCATACCTTGCTATCTTTGGTATGTAATTAAGCAATGAAAGAGTTTTTACTTACATTAGCACCTCTAGTGATTTTGCTAGGGGTGTTTTTGTACAGATATGAAA
>CAIUBS010000050.1 GCA_903897475.1 uncultured Actinomycetes bacterium
CAAGTGGGTTCCAAAAGCTATGGCAAAGACATTAGTAAACTTAAAGCAAATTTGCCAAGCTTCATAATTTTTAACGATTTATTAGGGGATCAACTATCGATGCCAAGATACTGGCTCGCGTAGTTAATTTCTCTTCAAAATCTGCGGCAACTGTGGCTTTAAATCCAGCATTTACAGCAAGATAGCGGATCGGCTCTGGCTCCCATCTACCAATCTTTTGATCAATAAATGGCAGATTCTTAGTCTTAACATTAGTAATTCGTTTAGCTAAGGTTTTTGCAACTAGGTAAGAAAGCGTTACGCCATCTCCAACATAGCCACCGATTTCGGCTCTGCCACTAGTGCGATCAAAGTTTAAGTACGCCTGCCATCTGCGAGTTAGCGCAACTGCTCCACCCCAGCGATACTCAAATTTCACATCAGAAATTTGTGGAAACCATGACTTGGCCCTTCTTTCTAGCGCTGAATGCATTCGATTATCTATTTCACTTCGCTCTGAAAGCCGAGAAAATAATTTATACCGAACCCCGCGCCCGCCAATTGCTAAGCGATTATCGCCAGTAATTTGGGCGTATGTGATCAAATGGCAAGCTTCTTGAAAGGTGGCGCGTTGAGCATTTCTAATTTGTGCAATCACATTAGCTGGTAATGGCTCCGTTGCAACCATTAAAGAGTAGATTGGAATTTGCCTATTTCCCATCCAGCTTCTAGGTGTAAATGCCTCAGTAGCCCTGATAGATATAGGAGCTGAAATTTCATATCCATTTACCTCTAATTTATTTTCTAAAATTCTAGTAACAGCAGATTTTTCATATATATCAACACCGATACCCTCAAGATACTTGCCTAATGATCTAGCAAGTGCAAATGGATTAAGGGCAGCACAGTGCGGGGTAAAAACAGCACCTAAAGCTGTAGGTATATTTATTAAATCTTGGGTCTGACTTTTATTAAGAAATGTGTGCTCATCATCTAAGTCAATTGAGATGCGAGATAACTGAGCTCTATTTCGGGCGAAAACTAACGAGCCACCCTTTGCATAATCAATCTGCCAATTATTTTGTTTAGCAATCTGCCCAATCTCATCGATTGATTTTGTGATTTCTTCTCGCAGCGCTTTATAGCTTTCAACCCCATGCTCCTTTATCAGCCGTTTACTTGAGGTTGGATACTCAGCTGAGGCCCAGCCGCCATTTCGCCCACTAGCACCAAAACCAACATACTCTTTTTCAAAAATAGCAATCTTAAGTGCTGGTTGCAATTGTTTTAAATGATATGCACTCCATAGGCCACTAAAGCCAGCACCAATAATTGCCACATCATAATTTTTACTTTGATTAAGTGGTGGCCGATAAGTAATCACTTGGCCCATTTGCCAAAGCGAGTTATTCATAGAAGTAAGTATAAGCAGTTAGATAAATTAGGTTTAACTAGTACTGGGAGTAAAAAACTTTAGTGGTGTCCGCCTTCGAGCTCTTTAACCTCGGCAGGAGTTGGCTTTGCAATATTTTCAGCATGTGCGGCACTAAATCTTGCTTGAAGTTTTGCTCTAATTCCCTTTGGATTTACTACGCCTTGAGCATCTTCTTTAACCAACTCAATTGCTACTGGCTGCTCATGCTGAGTCAGAGTAAATTTCTTAGCTGGTGATAACTCTTCATGTACTTCAACAAACTCACCATGCGGAAGCATCACTAATCTGCCAGTCTCTCTGCCGTGTAGTACTAATTCACGGTCTTTTCGTTGCAGCGATAGGCAAATGCGCTTGGTAATGACAAATGCAAGTGGCGGTAGGACGATGATTCCGATTCTTGAGAACCACATAATCTGATTAATAGTTAGATCAAAATGAGTTGCAATAATGTCATTTCCACCATTGATCATTGCAATCACCATAAATGTTAAAGACATCGCACCCAGTGCTGTTCTATTTGGCACATTTCTAGGACGATCTAATAGGTGGTGCTCGCGCTTATCACCAGTTAGCCAACTTTCAATAAATGGATACAGCGCCATACCGGTGAAAATAATTCCAGGAATTATTAAGCCTGGAATTAAAATATTCCATGAAATAGTTTTACCAAAAATATAGGTTTCAAGAGGTGGCGCCATTCGCACCAAGCCATCTAACCAACCCATATACCAATCAGGTTGCGAGCCGGCCGAGATCTGACCTGGGGTGTAGGGGCCATAAAGCCAAAGCGGGTTAATCGATGCCACCGCTCCTAAGAATGCTGTAATTCCAAAAACAATGAAGAAGAAACCGCCAGCTTTTGCCATATATACCGGCATAAGTGGATAGCCAACAACATTTTTCTCTGTGCGTCCAGGACCTGGATATTGAGTGTGCTTTTGGTACCAAACCAACATCAAGTGAATAGTAATTAAGGCTAAAAATATTCCAGGCAGAAGTAATACGTGCACAATATAAATACGTGGAATAAAGACCTCACCCGGGAAGGCACCACCGAATGCAAAGAAGGAAAGGTAGGTACCAACTACGGGAATGGATTGAATAATTGCATGCGCAATTCGAATACCAGTTCCAGAGAGTAAGTCATCAGGAAGAGAGTAGCCAAGGAAACCTTCAACGATAGCTAGAGTTAATAATGCAACTCCAAGAATCCAGTTAAATTCACGTGGTTTTCTAAATGCTCCTGTGAAATAAACTCTAAGTAGGTGAACCACAATTGCAGCCACGAAAATTAAAGCTGCCCAGTGGTGAATTTGTCGCATTAGTAATCCACCGCGAACATCAAATGAGATGTGCAAAGTAGAGGCATAGGCTGCGCTCATCTCAACATCTTTTAATGGTTGGTAGCTTCCTTCATAAACCACATGTCGCATTGAAGGATCAAACCAAAATGTTAAGAAGGTGCCAGAGAGTAATAAAATGACAAAGGAGTAAAGGGCAATCTCACCCAACATAAATGACCAGTGATCAGGAAATACCTTATTTAAATTCTTTTTTAACCAGGCCGCAGCACCAGTTCGCTCATCAACATAATTAGCTACGTTGCCAGCAACTCGCTCACGTGCGGTCATGACTTCCTCTCCCAAAAACTTGGGCCAACAGCTTCAGTAAATGGTTGTTTTGCAATTAAGTATCCATCAGCATCGACGGTGATGGCTAATTGTGGCAGAGGACGAGCTGAAGGACCAAAGATAACCTTTGCGGCACGCGTCACATCAAATGTTGATTGATGACATGGGCAAAGTAGGTGTTTTGTAGTTTGCTCATATAAGGCAACTGCGCACCCCATATGTGAGCAGATTTTTGAGAAGGCAATAATTCCCTCATAGGTCCAAGAAAAGCGCTCGGCATCTAATTGAAACTCACTCGGGCGTAATCTAATTAATAAGACCGCATCTTTGGCGATATCCTCTAATTTACGCTCTTTACCAGGGGATAGCTCTGGCATAACTTGAGCAACTGCGCCAACTTCTAAATCACTTGGCCGAATCGGGCGATCACCTGGATCAGTAACCAATCTGGTGCCAGCCTTCCAAGAGGTTTCATTTAATGAATTACCTGGAAGTGGACCTAAATCCCTAAGTAATAAAACTGCGGGCAAACCTGCTAAACCAGCTGCTGCCGCTAAAGATCTTTTAATTAGTGGCCGCCGGCCTAGTCCAGCTGCTTCGGCACCCTCTTTAGCAGTCTTAACAAATGCATCTCGATCTTTTTGTTCAGATCTTAATTCATGGCGAGGTGCAATCACCTCTTGATCTGGCATTAATGTCTTTGCCCAATGCACTGCGCCAAAGCCAATAAATAACAGGCTGGCTGCCATACCAAGACCGATTCCTAATTGTTGCGCATTTGTACTTCCCATTATTGGTACAAATATAAATAGATCCTCACTTACAAAAAAGAATGAGTAAATAAACAACAATGTGCCAACCGCGGAAAGTGAGAATAAAACTGCGACCTGGCGCTCAGCCCGCTTTGCTGCGATTGGATCAATATCAGCTTTGCGATGAATGTGCTCTGGTAATCCTGGATCTGCTAATGGCTCTAATTCCTTTGACATATTAAATCTACCTTGCCTTAGCTGTTAGCCAAACAGCAATTCCAATTAGTAATCCAAGACCTAAAGTCCAAACTAATAATCCTTCAGTAACGGGACCTACGCGGCCAAGGGGAGCACCACCTAAACTAGGCTCACTTTCAGCAGCTTTTATCCACTTAATAATTGAAAGTTTCTCTTCTGGAGTAATAGTTTTATCAGAGAAAACTGGCATAGCTTGTGGTCCAGTAATCATGGCTTCATAAATATGTCTTGGCTCAACACCCATAACAGTTGGCGCATACTTACCTTGAGTTAGCGCACCCCCTTGACCGGCAAAGTTATGACACATTGCGCAGTTATTTCTAAATAACTCTCCACCCTCTGCGGTGTTTCCATCGCGCTCCCACTTAATCTCTTCATTGGTATAGGCACGAGGACCTGGGGCAAGGGATGCAACATAAGCTGCAAGTGCTGCTACCTCTTCTTCATTATAAACAGGAGCTTTTCGCATTGCCTGTTGGCTCATATCCTGCATTGGCATACGTCCAGTTGCTACTTGAAAATCAACTGAGGCCGCGCCAACTCCAATTAGTGATGGTCCAACTCCCGCTCCTTCAGCATTTAAACCATGACAGGAAGAACAACCCTTTAAAAATATTTGCTGGCCCTCTTCGATTAGAGTCGATCTAGCATCTGCTGCCATTGAGTTACTAGATGGTGCTGCAGTTGCAATTGAA
>CAIUBS010000051.1 GCA_903897475.1 uncultured Actinomycetes bacterium
CATTTCCCACTCCAGTTGCGGAAATTGATTCATTTTTTGCATTAATTTTTACAGTTGCTTTTGAAGTTACCTTCCCAGATTCATCTTGGTGAACAGTTGTTTGCCAGTCTTCGATTGTGAAAAAGCTTGGCCGCTTACCTAGAACTTCAGTTCGCAAAAGTAACTCAAAAGAGGCATCGGCCGCTTCAAAAGTGAAACCTTTTCCTTCTAGATCCTTTACTTTATCTACAACTCTGCCAATTAAATCTTTATCCCCACCTAAATCAATTCCTAATTCAGCTGATTTAAGTTCAATTGAAGCCCGTCCTGCCATCTCAGATACCAACATTCGCATGTCATTTCCGACTGACTCTGGTGTTTCATGTTGGTACATCATTGGATCAACCTTTATAGCAGAAGCATGTAATCCAGCTTTGTGTGCAAATGCTGAGGTGCCAACATAAGGCTGGCGTGCACTTGGTGCCACATTTGTAATCTCAGCTACTGCGTGAGAAATTCGAAACGCTTCCTGTAACTTACCAACAGGTAATACAGTTTTTTCTTTCTTTAACTCTAGATTTGCAATTATGTTTACCAAATCAGCATTACCAGTTCGCTCTCCATATCCATTTAAGGTTCCTTGAACATGAGTAACACCAGCAGATATTGCAGCAAGTGAGTTAGCAACTGCGCAACCTGTGTCATTATGGCAATGAATTCCAAGACGAGCTTTTGAGGCAGTTAAAACCTCATGCACAATATTTGATAACTCATCAGGCAACATTCCACCATTGGTATCACAAAGTGCAACCACATCAGCACCTGCTTCAACTGCTGCCCTTACAACCTCAAGTGCGTAAGCCTTGTTTGAAAGATAGCCATCAAAAAAATGCTCAGCATCTAGAAATACTCGCTGACCACCTGATTTTAAGAATTTAATTGAATCGGTAATCATCGCTAAGTTTTCATCAAGATGAGTTTTTAATGCTAAATCAACATGCCGATCATGACTTTTTGCTACCAGAGTTACCACTGGCGCCTTTGAATCTTGTAAGGCTCTAAGTAGTTGATCATCGGCAGCTTTAACGCCAGGCCTTCTAGTAGCACCAAATGCAACAAAGGTTGCATTCTTAAGTTTGAGTTCAGTTTGAGCTAACTTAAAAAATTCAGTGTCCTTGGGATTTGCACCAGGCCAGCCACCTTCAATAAATCCCACACCAAGATCATCTAAGTGTCGAGCAATTGTTAACTTGTCATGAACGGAAAGATTTAATCCCTCTTGTTGCGCGCCATCACGCAATGTAGTGTCGTAAATATGAAATGAATCATTAATCGCCATTAGACAACTCGCTTATTCCAGCCATGTTTATCGGCAGCTGTGCCATGTTGTATTGCTAGTAATGCAGCTCTAATCTCATTTGTAATAGCACCTGGTTTGCCATCGCCAGTTTGCCATGTTCCTTGGGCACTCTTTGCTGCACCTACAGCTGATATAACCGCCGCAGTTCCACATGCAAAAATCTCAGTTATCTCACCACTTTTAACACCATCTCGCCATTGATCGATTGAAATCATACTTTCTTCAGTCTTGTATCCAAGATCTTTTGCCAGAGTAAGAATTGAATCTCTAGTAATACCTGGAAGTAATGTTCCAGTTAACTTGGGAGTCATAATCGTGGCATTTTTTCCACTTCCTTTAATGAAGTAAAGATTCATACCACCCATCTCTTCAACCCATTTACGCTCGACAGCATCGATGTATGCAACTTGATCACAACCTTGTTGAGCTGCTTGCTTTTGAGCAAGAAGTGATGCTGCGTAATTTCCTCCACATTTTGCCTCACCAGTACCACCAAGGGCTGCTCGCACATACTCAGTTGAAATCCAAACGGTTACAGCTTTTGCAGCATTAAAGTAAGCAGCAGCAGGAGTTGCGATCAATACATAGGTTGCATGATTTGATGGCCTTACACCTAATCCAACTTCAGTTGCAATTAAAAACGGACGAAGATAAAGAGATTCTCCAATTTTCTTAGGAACCCAATCTTTTTCTTGCTTAACTAGTTCTTCAACTGTCTTTACAAAGAAATCAACTGGCATTTCAGGTAATGCAATACGTGCAGCAGACTTTGCAAATCTTTTAGCATTTGCTTCGGGACGAAATAGCGAAATGCCACCATCTGGTTGGCTATACGCCTTCATACCTTCAAATACCTCTTGGCCATAATGGAAAACCATGGTGGCTGGATCAAGAGTTAATGGTCCATAGGCTTTTAACTCAGCATCTTGCCAACCTGTTGCTTCACTCCATTGCGCAACAACCATATTGTCGGTGTAGTACTTTCCAAACCCAGGTTCGCTTACTCTTTTGTCGCGTTCAGAATTAGATAAAGGGTTTTGATTTGGGGTATTGATTACTTTCATGCCACACCCTCCATAAGTGCTTGACCAATTTCAGTCGTTGAACGCTTCTTATCACCACGAGTAAGTAAGTCTTTTGCCACAGCCCTCTCAACATCTAAAGCTGCTTGAGTTTGGCCTAAATGATTTAGCATCATGGCAACTGATAGTACTGTGGCAGTTGGATCAGCAAGATTCTTGCCAGCAATATCTGGTGCAGATCCATGAACAGGTTCAAACATTGATGGAAATTGACCAGTTGGATTTATGTTGCCGCTAGCAGCCAATCCAATTCCACCGCAGATAGCAGCTGCGATATCAGTGATAATGTCTCCAAATAAATTATCGGTAACAACCACATCAAATCTTTCTGGGTTGGTTACAAAAAACATAGACGCAGCATCTACATGTAAATAATCGGTGGTTACCTCTGGGAAATCTTTAGCTACCTCTTTAAACACACGGCTCCATAAACCACCGGCGCGAGTTAACACATTGTTCTTATGAACCAGTGTCAATTTCTTTCTCGGCCTACTCTTGGCACGATTAAATGCATCGCGGA
The DNA here is from genome assembly GCA_903897475.1 of uncultured Actinomycetes bacterium. Lineage (GTDB taxonomy): Bacteria > Actinomycetota > Actinomycetes > Nanopelagicales > Nanopelagicaceae > Nanopelagicus. Next base: position 2,942 of record CAIUBS010000051.1, read on the forward strand.
TAACCCGTTCAACTCCCTTGTAAGTATTTATAGACTCTTCAATTGCCAGCTCTTTATTTGTTCCTTCATCCTTGATTGAACCAGCTCCAACATATAAACCTTCAGTTCCTTCACGCACAACAATAAAGTCAATACCTTTATTATTTGTAATTGGAGAGGTGACACCAGGAAACAATTTAGCTGGCCTTAAATTTATATAGTGTTCAAAGGCAAACCTTAATTTTAAAAGTAAACCACGCTCTAAGACTCCACTTGGAACAGTTGGATCTCCTACTGCGCCTAATAAAATTACATCCGCTTTAGCTAACTCAGCCATTACTGAATCCGGTAATGTTTCTCCAGTTTTATGCCAGTAAGCCGCGCCTAACTCATAATTGGTTTTATTGAAGTTTAAGTCATACTTTTTTGCAACCGTATCTAAAACCTTTAAACCTTCATTAACTACCTCAGGGCCAATTCCATCACCTGCAATAACGGCTAAGTTAAAACTTTTCATTCGCTCACCAAATTTACAAATCTAACTAAGGTCGCACCAGTCTCTTTTGAAATAACTTGAATAATGTCATTTGGAATTACTGAGTCAACAGTGAGTGCCATTAATGCATCTCCACCTACCTGCGTGCGCCCTACCTGCATATCTGCAATATTTATCTTTAACTTACCTAAAGAGTTACCAACCACACCAACCACACCTGGCTGATCGGTATAGCGAAGGAAAAGTAGGTTACTCGTTGGCTTTAAATCTAGATCTAACTCATCTATAGCAACAATCTTTTGAGTTTGCTTAATACCCATAAGAGTTCCGCTAACAAATACTTGGGATCCGTTGGCACATGCTGCTCTAACTGAAACTAGATTGCGATGATCAGGACTTTCTGGATTGGTTGAAATTGTAGATGTTAATAATCGCTCACTAGCTAATGCAGGAGCATTTACATATGTAACATCTTCGGCTCCCATTCCTATTAAAGCTCCTTTTAATGCGCTAGTAGCCAAAACTGAAACATCCATCTCTGAGATTTCACCACGTACTTCAACATCAATGGATGAAACCACATCAGTGGCTAGTCCAATTGCTACCTGAGCTAATTTTTCAACGAGTGGCAGAGCTGGTCGGACTGCTTCATCGATTACGCCACCTTTAACATTTACTGCATCTGGAACTAATTCACCAGATAGCGCTTTTCTAACTGAAATAGCAACAGCAATTCCAGCACGCTCTTGTGCTTCATCTGTTGAAGCTCCTAAGTGAGGGGTTGCAACAACATTGTCTAACGTAAATAATGGTGAATCAGTACAAGGTTCAGTTGCAAATACATCTAGTGCAGCGCCAGCTACTTTGCCAGCTTTCAATGCCTCATAAAGTGCTGCTTCATCTAACACGCCACCTCTGGCTGCATTAATAATTCTTACCGACGGCTTAACTTTATTAAGCGCCTCAGCCCCAATTAAATTAGCGGTTTCTTTAGTTTTTGGTAGGTGAATCGTTATGAAATCACTAATTTTTAATAATTCATCTAAATCAACTAAACGAACATTTAATTGCGCTGCTCTAGCAGGCTGAAGGTATGGATCATAAGCAACTACATTCATTCCAAATGCCTGCATTCGAGCTGCTACTAGTTGACCAATTCGCCCAAAACCAACAATTCCAAGTGTCTTTTCAAATAACTCAGCCCCAGTGTATTTCGACCTTGCCCACTTACCATTTTTTAACGCAGCATGCGCTGGAGAAATTGATCTAGCTGATGCTAAAAGTAAACCAATAGCAAGTTCTGCAGCTGAAACAATATTTGAAGTTGGCGCATTTACAACCATAACTCCAGCAGTAGTTGCAGCTGGAATTTCAACATTATCTAATCCAACCCCAGCTCTTGCAATAACTTTTAATCCTTTAGCTGCTGAAATGGCCTCTGCATCCATCTTGGTTGCAGAGCGGATCAACACAGCATCCACGCCTTTAGAGAGTGCGGTAAGTAGTTCGCCTCGGTCTGCACCGTTGCAATTGCGCACCTCAAAGTCAGGCCCGAGCGCATTTAATGTAGCTGGGCTTAACTCTTCAGCAATTAGTACAACAGGTTTAGCCACGCGCCGCATTTCCCTCTTTGTAATCATCTTTGTTTCCAGATTTAACCCAAGACATCATCTTTCGAAGCTCTCTACCAACTGCTTCTATTGGATGTGACTCACCTTTAGCCCGAAGAGATTTAAACTCTGGTGCACCAGCATCTTGATCATCAATAAATCTTTTTGCAAAGGCACCTGATTGAACATCGGCAAGTACTGCTTTCATATTCTCTTTTACCTTTGGATCAATAACTCTTGGGCCTGAGATGTAATCACCATACTCAGCTGTGTCAGAAACTGACCATCTCTGCTTTGCAATTCCACCCTCGTACATAAGATCAACAATTAGTTTTAACTCATGTAAACATTCAAAGTAAGCAACCTCTGGTTGATACCCAGCTTCGATTAATGTTTCAAAGCCATACATAACTAATTGAGAAGCACCACCACAAAGCACTGCTTGTTCCCCAAATAGATCTGTCTCACACTCTTCAGTGAAGGTAGTCAAAATTCCGCCAGCTCTTAAACCACCAATTGCTTTGGCATAAGAGAGGGTAATTGGCCAAGCATTTCCAGTTGAATCTTGCTCTACTGCAACAATTACTGGAACACCTCGGCCAGCAGAGTACTCACGACGTACTAAATGTCCTGGTCCCTTTGGTGCCACCATACATACATCTACATTTGCAGGTGGTTTGATGTAACCAAATCTAATATTAAATCCATGACCAAAAAACAATGCAGCACCAGCTTTAATATTTGGCGCAATTGAATCATTGTAAATATGGCGTTGTACGTGATCTGGGGCAAGCAACATAACTACGTCAGCGCCCTTAACTGCATCTGCAACTGTGGCAACCTTAAGTCCTTCAGATTCAGCCTTCGCACGAGATTTAGACCCTTCAGCTAATCCAACGACTACATCAACTCCGCTATCGCGAAGTGATAATGCGTGTGCATGCCCTTGAGATCCATAACCAATTACTGCAACCTTTTTTGATTGAATAATTGATAGATCTGCATCTTCATCGTGATACATCGTTGCCACTGTGGTTCTCCTTATTGATAGTTATTGTTGGTTAATTTTGATAATCAGCTGTTGAACTACTTGAATCTGATTCGTTAGCTGTTCCCATGGTGCTTAAGGTACGGTCTGCCAAAGTTCTATCACCCCGCTCTAAAGCCACCAAGCCTGATTGAACTAACTCTCGAATCCCATGAGGTTTTAGATCTGCAAGTAAAGCCTCAATTGCATTTGATGAACCGACAGCTTCAATCGAAATAGTCGAGTCATTCTCATCAGCAATTACGACATTGTGTTTTTTAGCAATTGCTTTAGTCTTGTCATTATTTGCAACCTTTACCAACAAGATTTCACGTTTTAAAGAATCAGAATCCTTCATTTCAGAAATTCCGATCACATTTACTAACTTAAATAACTGTGCACTTACTTGATCTAGTGCATGTCCTTCAAGATTTAGAACTATAGTCATTCGAGAAACTTTTGGATTCTCGGTAGGTCCTACAGCAAGTGAATCAATGTTGTAACCACGACGAGAAAAAAGTGAAGCTACTCGTGCTAATACACCGGGTGAGTTTTCTACAAGAACAGCTAATGTATGAATGGCCATTACAACTCCTGTGAATCCCAAACTGGAGCCATAGATCTAGCAACAGTTATGTCATCATTTGAAGTTCCAGCTGCCACCATTGGCCACACCATGGCATCTCTATGCACATTAAAATCTACAACAACTGGCCGATCATTTATTGCCATAGCTGCCTCAATAGTTTTATCAACATCACCAGGTGTTTCACACCTTAAGCCAACACATCCCATAGCCTCTGCTAGTAATTTAAAATCTGGAATGCGCTTGGAATGTAGATCAGTATTTGAATACCTTTCATTGTAAAAAAGAGTTTGCCATTGACGGACCATGCCAAGTGATTCATTGTTAATTACGGCAACCTTAATTGGAATATTATTTATTGCACAGGTAACCAACTCTTGATTAGTCATCTGAAAACAGCCATCGCCATCAATTGCCCAAACTGTGGCATCAGGAGCGCCAACTTTGGCACCCATTGCAGCTGGTACTGCATAACCCATTGTGCCCAGACCGCCTGAGTTAAGCCAGGTTCTTGGTTTTTCATAACCAATAAATTGCGACGCCCACATCTGATGTTGTCCAACGCCAGCAGCAAAAATTGTATCTGGGCCGGAAATCTTTCCAATTCTTTCAATCACATACTGTGGTGAAACCGAGCCATCACTTGGTTTGTCATATCCCAAAGGGAACTTGCTGCGCCAACCATAAGTTTCAGCAAGCCAGGCCGTTAAATCTGGCTGTGACTTTGCTAAGGCACTTTTGGTTGCTGGAGTTAATGCTCTTAAAATATTTTTTAAATCACCAATTAATGCCACATCGGCATGTCTATTTTTACCAATCTCAGCTGGATCAATATCGGCATGAATTATCTTGGCATTAGGTGCAAAGGTTGAAAGTTTTCCAGTAACCCGATCATCAAATCTTGCTCCTAAGGTTATTAGAAGATCTGCTTTTTGTAGCGCGGTAACAGCTGCAACTGTGCCATGCATTCCAGGCATTCCTAGATGCTGCTTATGTGAGTCAGGGAATGCACCACGTGCCATTAATGTAGTTACAACTGGAGCACCAGTTACCTCTGCAAACTGCAGTAATTCTTTTGCAGCATTTGCCTTAATGACACCGCCACCAACATATAAAACTGGCTTTTTTGATTGCGAAATCAAAGCAGCAGCATCATTTATAGCATCTTGTTTTGGCTCAACTACTGGGTTGTATCCAGCAAGTGAAACATTTTTTGGATAGTTAAATGTTGTCTCTTTTTGCAGAGCATCTTTGGCAATATCAACTAATACTGCACCAGGCCGACCAGTGCTAGCGATATAAAATGCTTCAGCAATTGCTCGTGGAATTTCTGCTGGATCGGTGATCAAATAATTATGTTTAGTCACCGGCATTGTAACGCCGCGAATATCAGCTTCCTGAAATGCATCTGTACCGATTGCAGCAGATGGAACTTGCCCAGTAATTGCCACGATTGGAACTGAGTCCATTTGTGCATCAGCTAATGGTGTTACTAAGTTTGTAGCTCCAGGACCTGAGGTAGCAATACATACGCCAACTCGACCTGTTGCTTGTGCGTAACCAGTTGCAGCATGGCCGGCACCTTGCTCATGTCGTACCAAAATATGTCGGATCTTGGAATCAAATATTGGATCATAAGCAGGAAGAATTGCACCACCAGGAATGCCAAACATGACATCAACGCCAGCAGCTTCAAGTGCGTTAACTAAACTTTGCGCACCATTCATCTTGCTCATAACATCCTTTCAATCATCTTGCCTGAACTAAAACAAAACCCCCCAGTTTTATCTGAGGGGTGCGAACTAACTATTTCTGTTAGCGCGCACGCTCGATAATCACCACGATCACAGATGTGATCACGGTTTGTGAGATTAGCGATGATTTCTTCATTGGGTTAGTTTCTCAGGTACACACTCATCTAGTCAACCCCTGAGATGGTGATCTCAATATTTGAGCGTACTTCTATAACGAAAAAGTTCTAATCGCAGACTGCACCCTTTGCAGCACTTCCAACTAGCTTTGAATATTTGGCTAAAACACCGCGGCGATATTTGTGTGTAAGTGGTGTGAAGTTTTTTCTACGTTCTGCTAACTCTTTTTCATCTACTAATAAATCCAAGGTTCGCTTTTTGGTATCAATTCTTACTCGATCTCCATTTTTAACAAATGCAATCGGACCGCCATCTACAGCCTCCGGTGAAACATGGCCAACACATAATCCGGTAGTTCCGCCGGAAAATCTGCCATCAGTTAAAAGTAAAACAGATTTACCAAGTCCAGCTCCTTTTATTGCGCCAGTGATCATTAACATTTCGCGCATTCCAGGACCGCCCTTTGGTCCCTCATATCTAATTACTACAACATCACCGGCCACAATTGAACCATTCTCAAGAGCATCCATTGCTGCTTGTTCTCTTTCAAAAACTTTTGCCGGACCCTCAAAAAGATCTACGCCAATTCCAGCAGTTTTGCAGACTGCACCCTCTGGTGTTAGTGATCCATTTAGAATTGTAATTCCACCACCTAGTGATAATGGATTTTTAACTGCTTTAAGAATTTCACCATCTGGATCTGGTGGCCTAATATCCTTTAAATTCTCTGCCATGGTTTTACCGGTAACAGTTAAGCAATCACCATGGAGCAAACCAGCATCAAGTAGTGCTCTTAGTACAACTGGAATACCACCAACCTTGTCCACATCTGTCATTACATACTTGCCAAATGGTTTTAAATCTCCAAGTAATGGCAGCTTAGAGCCAACTCTTTCAAAATCCTCAAGAGTTAAATCCACCTCAGCCTCATGGGCAATTGCTAATAGATGAAGTACAGCGTTAGTTGAACCACCAAGTGCCATCAAAATCGTGATTGCATTTTCAAAGGCTTTTTTAGTCAAAATTTGTCTAGTTGTAATTCCTTTACGGATTAACTCAACTACTGCAGCTCCTGACTTAATTGCATAATCATCGCGACGGCGATCAATAGAAGGTGGTGAAGCTGATCCTGGAAGTGATAAACCAATTGCCTCACCAATTGCAGCCATTGTGTTTGCGGTGTACATACCTCCGCAGGCACCTTCACCTGGACAAATTGCCCGTTCAATTTTATCTACTTCCGCCTCAGTAATTAATCCTCTTGCGCAGGCGCCAACTGCCTCAAATGCATCAATGATTGTTACATCTCTGCCATCTACTTTGCCTGGCATGATTGAACCTGCGTAAACAAATACACAAGCCACATCTAATCTTGCAGCTGCCATCATCATTCCAGGTAGAGATTTATCGCAGCCAGCGAATGTAACCATGCCATCTAAACGCTCTGCTTGCATTACCGCTTCTACTGAATCTGCAATTACTTCTCGCGACACTAAAGAAAAGTGCATTCCTTCATGACCCATTGAGATGCCATCGGAGACTGAAATAGTTCCAAACTGCATTGGAAAACCACCAGCTTCAATTACACCTTTTTTAGAGGCTTTAGCTAATCGATCTAAAGACAAATTACATGGCGTAATTTCATTCCAAGATGATGCAATTCCAATTTGAGGTTTTGCAAAATCTTCATCTTTCATTCCAACGGCACGTAACATTCCTCGTGCTGGCGCTCGCTCTAAACCATCTGTTACTAAGCCAGAACGTGGCTTCATTTTATTTGGCGGAATTTTTTCGCTCATGAAATTAGTTTACTGCCCTAAGTGCTTAAGTAATAGTTCACGAACCTTTGCTGCATCAGCCTGACCACCAGTTGCTTTCATCACAGCACCAATTAATGCACCCGCTGCTGGAATATTGCCACCTCTAACTCTTTCTGCAGTATCTGGAGAAGCGGCAATAGCATCCTCAATTGCCTTCATAAGTTGAGAATCATCTGAAACCACCTTTAATCCACGCTTTGTAATTACATCTACCGGAGAGCCTTCACCGGAAATTACTCCCTCTAATACCTGGCGAGCTAATTTGTCAGTCAATTCACCTTTGGCAATTAATGCAATTATCTCTGCAACATCTTTTACTGAAATCAAATCAGTTGGAAATACATTTCGATCATTTGCAATTCTTGAAATTTCACCTAACCACCAAGATCTAGCTTTTGTAGCATCAGCCCCCAACAAAACTGTCTGCTCCACGGTATCTAAAAGTTCGGCGTTAACCATAGCTGCCATCTCTTTATCAGGAACTGACCAAGCACTCTGAAGTCTCTTTCTTCTATCGGCAGGTTTTTCCGGAAGAGTTTTTTTAAGCTCCTCAATCCATTTACTATCCGGCACAACTGGTACTAAATCCGGCTCTGGAAAGTAACGATAATCCTCAGCTTGCTCCTTTGATCTGCCTGGACGGGTTTGACCACTTTCTTCCAAGAAGTGGCGCGTTTCTTGAATAATTCGCTCTCCTTGTTCCAATCGGTCAGATTGTCTAATGATTTCACCAGTAACAGCACGCTCGACTGATCTAAGTGAGTTAACATTTTTTGTTTCACTTCTAGTTCCTAATTTGCCACTTCCAACTCTTGATAAAGATAAATTAACATCGCAACGAAGTGATCCTTGTTCCATTTTCACATCAGAAACTTGTAGTCCACGCAAAATATCTCGAAGCGCAGCAACATAAGCTCGAGCTACTTGCGGTGCGTACTTTCCTGTTTTTGGAATAATTTTGGTAACAATTTCAACTAATGGAATTCCAGCCCGGTTGTAGTCCAAAAGCGAATAATCAGCGCCATGAATTCGTCCAGTATTACCGCCAACGTGAAGAGATTTTCCGGTGTCTTCTTCCATGTGAACTCTTTCAATTTCAATCTTAAAACTCTTACTGCCTTCATCAGTTTCAATTTCTACATCTAAATATCCATTTGTGCAGATTGGTTCGTCATATTGAGAAGTTTGAAAGTTCTTAGGCATATCTGGATAAAAGTAATTTTTACGTGCAAATCTGGAGTATGGTGCAATCGAACAATTAAGGGCTAGACCAATCAAAATTGTGCTCTCGATAGCTTTTTTGTTAACTACTGGAAGTGCACCAGGAAGCCCTAAGCAAACTGGGCAGGTTTGAGTATTTGGCTTGGCACCAAATTCAGTTGCACAGCCACAAAACATTTTTGATTTGGTATTTAACTCAACATGAACTTCTAAGCCCAGAGTTGGTTCATATTTTTCAATTGCTTGATCGTAATTTAAACTCATTTTGATCCTGCCAATTTTGGTGCAAAATCTAGAATTGGCTTGCCCCACTTTGATAGAAGTGCTGCCTCTAGAGCACCACCAACTAAATACATCCGATCATCTTTCATTGCAGGTGACATAATTTGAAAACCTACTGGCAGATTATCTTCTTCTGCTAATCCACATGGCAGGCTCATGCCACCAATTCCTGCCATATTTACGGGAATTGTGGCAATGTCATTTAAATACATTGCAAGTGGGTCATTGGCTTTTTCGCCAATTTTAAATGCTGTAGTTGGTGCAGTAGGTGAAACTAAAACATCACATTTTTCAAAAGCAGATTCGAAATCTTGTTTAATTAGAGTCCGAACTTTTTGAGCCGATCCATAATATGCATCGTAATAACCGGATGAAAGCGCGTAAGTACCCAGAATTATTCGACGCTTGACCTCGCGCCCAAATCCTGCTTGTCTCGTTAAATTCATAACCTCTTCTGCACCTTTTGTGCCATCATCGCCAACTCTTAATCCAAATCGAATTGAATCAAATCGAGCAAGATTTGAAGAACATTCACTTGGTGCTATTAGGTAATAGGCTGCGAGCGCATACTCAAAATTTGGACAAGATACTTCAACAATTTCAGCTCCAAGTTTTACTAACTCAGAAACTGCCTCATTGAATTTATTTTCAACACCCTTTTGATAACCATTTCCAGATAACTGCTTAACAATTCCTATTTTCATTCCTTTTACATCTTGCTTTTTTGCAGCCGCTACAACATCAGGAACAGCTTGATTAATACTTGTTGAATCCTTTGGATCAAAGCCAGCAATTACTTGATGTAATAGGGCCGTATCCAAAACAGTTCTAGCACACGGGCCTGCTTGATCTAATGATGATGAAAAAGCAACAAGTCCGTATCTAGAAACACCACCATATGTTGGTTTAACACCTACTGTGCCAGTGACTGCTGCTGGTTGACGGATAGATCCACCTGTATCAGTACCAATTGCAAGTGGTGCTTCAAAGGAAGCAAGTGCTGCTGAGGATCCGCCACCTGAGCCGCCAGGAATTCGAGATAAATCCCATGGATTATGTGTTGGTCCATATGCTGAATTTTCAGTTGATGACCCCATTGCAAATTCATCCATATTTGTCTTACCTAAAATAATTACGCCAGCTGATTTAAGTTTTGAAACAACTGTTGAATCATATGGTGGACGCCAACCTTGAAGGATCTTTGAACCACAGGTTGTAGGTACACCCTTTTGAGTTAAAACATCCTTTAATGCAAGTGGCACACCGGCAAGTGGTGCAAGTTTTTCACCTGCTGATCGTTTTTTATCAATCTCGGTAGCTTGTGCAATTGCACCTTCTTTATCTAAATACAAAAAAGCATTTACATCCTTATCGACAGCCTGAATTTGTTCATAATGTTGATTAGTAAGCTCTACTGAACTTATCTCTTTATTGGCTAATGCCGCTGCCATTTGTGAAGCGCTATTCCTAACTGACATTTACTCTTCACCTAATATCTGTGGAACTTTAAATCTTTGATCCTCACTAGCTGGTGCTCCAGATAATGCCTCTGTTGGTGAAAGACTTGCCACAACCAAATCTTCGCGAACCACATTACTTACATCTAGTGGGTGGGATGTAGCCAGAACATCTTTGCTAGCAACTTCTTGGACTCGTGCAACAGCACCCAGAATTACATCCATCTCCCCAGCTAGATGATCAAGCTCAGCATCGCTCATAGCGATTCGAGCCAAGCGAGCTAAGTTTGCGACTTCATCGCGAGAGATTGCAGACATAATCGGTGAGTATAACTGGTGTTAATTTACTTGCGAATTTGGCCGTTTCCGCTGACAACCCAAGTAGTAGTAGTCATTTGCTCTAACCCCATTGGCCCACGTGCATGTAATTTTTGATTTGAAATACCAATTTCAGCTCCAAATCCCATTTCTTCTCCATCGGTGAATCTAGTTGAGGTATTTACCATCACCGCAACACAATCATTGAGTTTTGTAAAAATCTCAATTGCCTCTTTGTCCTCGGCAACAATCGCCTCAGTATGTTTGGTTCCGTACTTGAAAATATGTTCAACCGCACTTTTTACACCATCTACTTGAGCAATATTTATCTCTAAAGTTCCATACTCAGTTGACCAAGATTTTTCAGTAGCTAACTTGGCAGATATACCTAATTGATCTGCAACAGCTTTGCTCGCCGTATCAGTATTTATTGCCACATTTGCCTCTGCCAAAGCTTTGAGTGCAAGCGGTAGGAACTTATCAGCAATACTCTTATCTACTAAAAGTGTTTCTGCAGAATTGCAGGTGCTTGGGCGATTACATTTAGAATTAATTAAAATTGGAATTGCTTTTTCTAGGTCAGCAGATTTATCAACATAAACATGACAAACTCCGGCCCCAGTTTCAATTGTTGGCACGGTAGATTCATCAACGACCATTCTGATGAGCTCTGCACTTCCTCTTGGGATAACTAAATCTACAAAGCCTCTTGCAGTTAGCAAGGCGGTTACCGTGCTTCGATCCGTTGAGGGCACAAGTTGAAGTACATCTGGTGAAATTGAAGTTTCTTTAAATGCTTTCTTCATAACTTCAATTAAAATTTTATTGCTATTGGCAGCTGAAGATGACCCACGCAATAAGGCGGCATTTCCTGATTTAATTAGAATTACTGCAGCGTCAACAGTTACATTTGGTCTTGCCTCATAGACCATTCCTACTACCCCAAATGGAACACTTTTTTGCTTTAGATTTAAACCATTCTCTAAATTTCTTTCAACTAAAATTTTATTTAAAGGATCTGGCAATTTAGTTATCTGTCTTGCTGCATTTGCCATAGACAAAACTCTGGCTTTTGTAAGCAACAATCGATCTTGTAGTGATTGATTCATGCCAGATGCCTTAGCTGCATCCATATCTAGTTGATTTGCTTCTAAAATTAAATCTAAATTTTTCTCTAGTTCATCGGCAATATTAAGCAAAACTTGATTTCGTTGCTCAGTTGTAGATCCAGAGAGTGTTCGC
>CAIUBS010000052.1 GCA_903897475.1 uncultured Actinomycetes bacterium
TCATTGCCCATTACATATGAAATTACACCGGTGAGTAAGGGATAGTGCGTACAGCCCAAAACTAAGGTGTCTATTTTTTCATCCTGCATTTGCTTTAAGTAATCTTGGGCAATTTTAGTTATCTCTTCTCCAGATGTTTTGCCCTGTTCTACATACTCAACAAATAATGGGCAGGCTTTTGATGTAATTTGTAGTTGAGGTGCAGCAGCAAATGCATCCAAGTAAGCCTTTGATTCTATAGTTGCATTTGTTCCAATTACACCAATTTTTCCACTTCTGGTTGCAGATACAGCTCGACGAACAGCAGGTTGAATTACTTCAATAACCGGAATTGAATATCGCTCTCTAGCATCTCGAAGCATGGCAGCACTTGCGGTATTGCAAGCAATTACTATTGCCTTTACCCCAGCAGCAACTAGTTGATCCATAATTTCTAATGCAAAACTTCTAACCTCTGCCAATGGCCTTGGTCCATAAGGACCGCGAGCGGTGTCGCCAATGTAAAGAATTGATTCACCGGGAAGTTGATCAATAATTGCCCTGGCAACAGTTAATCCGCCAACACCAGAATCAAAGATGCCAATTGCGGCATTCTTATTGCCTGCAGCTTTGGTTACCATTTGAGTAAGTGTAAATGGCAGTAGAGAATCCACCGTTGACCTAAATATGTCCGATTTGCCCACCTTTTGACTCAAAAACTTAAGAAATGAGGTGAATTCGGGGTGGATTACCTTGATGAACTGGCGGGTAACCGCCACGCTAACGCCTAGGCAATTAGTCGCAGCCTGCATATGAGGTTACGAATCTTTGCTGGCTTGTGTCCAAAAGGATATGAGCAAACTAAATGCCTATGGAGGCTTTTTAGATGAACTCAATTGCATTATCTGCAGATCAGTTCGGAATTGTTTACAACGTTCTTTCATTTGGACTTGTATCAATGCTTGCCTGCACCGTATACACACTTGTCTCACAATCACGCGTATTACCTAAGTACCGCACAGCACTAGTTATGTCATCAATGGTGACATTTATTGCTGCGTACCACTACTGGAGAATTTTCAACTCATTTGATGATTCATTTGTAGATGGTTCACTAAAGGTAGGAACTGGTCATGGAACATTCAACGAGGGATATCGCTACGTTGACTGGATTCTGACTGTACCTCTACTTCTAGTAGAAGTAATTGCAGTACTTGCTCTTGCAAAGGCAGCGGCTTCTTCATTAATCAACCGCTTAGTGCCTGCATCAGCAGCAATGATCGCACTTGGTTATCCAGGTGAGATTTCAACTGACAACAACACCAAGGTTCTATGGGGTGTGCTGTCAACAATACCTTTCCTATACATTCTGTATGTATTGTTCGTAGAGCTTTCAAAGTCCCTAGATCGTCAACCAGCTGGTGTTGCTGCGACCGTTGGTCGTCTACGCCTGCTATTGATCGCTACATGGGGCGTTTATCCAATTGCATACCTGCTACCAATTCTTGGTCAAGATGCACTGGATCCGGCAGCGTTTGTTAATCGTCAGATTGGTTACACAATCGCAGACGTATTAGCGAAGTGCGTATTTGGTCTAACAATCCTAAAGATTGCAAAGATGAAATCCGTAGCTGAAGGAATGAAGGACGATCACTAATCGTCTAAATTAATTTAAGCGGGGTCAAGAAATTGACCCCGCTTTTTTTATTTCTATATATGGCTTATTAGGCTTTCTTGAATTCCACCTAGCCAAAAATAAACTGCAAATAGTGGCTTTTGTGGTTCTGTATCTGGCATTAACTCATATTTCTCAAAACTAGATTGGTCAATATTTAATCTAATTGAAAGCGCTAGCCTGAGATCATTTATTGCTATTAACCATTGGGTGGGATCGGTAACAGGGATATCTGCTCGTTGTAATTCATGATCTACTGGAAAAACTAGTTGTTCTCGAAGATAGAACAGATGGTCTTGCTTTAGTTTTCTGAGTGCTGGCTCAGTGTATTTTCTAAACTCATCTGCACTTTCAATATCTGAGTAGGCATTTGGTAAAAGTCTTCTAAGCACAGGATCTTCTGGCTGTGAAATTGGTGATTCTAAGTCACCCAAACTTGCTGCCATAAGCTGCGCAAATGGATCATCTGATTGATAGTGGTGAGCAAAATTTCGTTCTCCAAGTAATTCAAGTAATTGCTCAACTAGATTTATAAGAATATGTAATTCATCATTACTAAGCGATACTGAAAGATCACCAGTATCTGCTGCGCCCTTAAACTCTCCCATGATCTTCTCTTTGTAGTGTTGCCCATAAACCGTGTTCATGCAATCTTTGTACCGCTCTTTCCATCTCTTCTCTAGTCCCTGATGCCACTACCGCTTTGCCCTCATTGTGTACTTGCATCATTAGCTCGTGAGCTTTTTCTTTCGAGAATCCAAATAACTTGATAAAAACATAGGCCACATAATTCATAAGATTTACTGGATCATCCCAAACAATTGTTACCCAAAGGTGATCAAAAAATTTACTTAAATCTAAAACCTCTTCAACTTGGGTTTGTGAACTCATTCCCCAATTATCTAACTAAAACGGTAAAGAGTTCACTACTTGCGGCAGAGTTTTTTGGACCAGCATCAAGCAAGAGCTGATAGGTGTGTACGCCAGTAGTGGTCGGTGCAATTGCGAGGTTAAAATTTCCATTTACATCAGTAGTAACACTTCCAAAGGGCTTACCATCTTGTAACACTGCAAGTTTTAATCCAGCAATCCTTGGCAGTAGTTGTCCGGTAACTGGGTATGTGGCCCCAGCTTTAATGGAGGTTGGCAGCGGTAAAAGTATTTTTGGCACAACTGAGATTGTTTTTTCTGCCGTTCTGCCCTCATCGCGTTCCCAACTTCCTTCTGAAACTAATCTAATTGAGCTTTTCTCACCAATAACTAAGGGAATAGAAATTAATCCGGCCGCATCAGTTGTGCCCGCAGCAATACTTCGCCAATTAGCATCATTACTATTTTTGATTTCAAACCTCACATTTAGCGCAGAAACAGGAGTCTTATCTGGCAATTTAAAGGTTGCCGAAAGATTGAGAATTGATCCGTAGGCTATTTGCGCTGTTTCAGTTGAGATTGTCGCTACAACCTGATCAGGTGCTATCGATTTGGCAATCTCACGAACTGCGCTCATCGCTGCAACATTTTCCATACCAAAAGTCCAAACTGCAATTCCACCTAAACGATATTTTCCTACAAGATTTGTTCTAATGGCATAACTTCTCTCATCTGGAAACCAAACGGTTCTACTTGCTGTGCAGAAAATAGATGAGTTTGTAGGATCCATATAAGTTTTTCTATATGTAAAAGTAGATTCTGCATGCTTTTCGTTATAGACAGGTACAGCATTATTATTTTGAGCAAGATTTAAGGCCTCACGCATTACCACTGCAGCTTTTGCTCCAACTACAACAGATGATGCAAATGCACTAGGGCAGATGCCTTCAACTTTAGTTACCCAATCTCGACCATATCCGGGTATTCCAAGAAAAACTTTTGAAGCAGGCATTTGAGTTACTGCATATTTAACTGCATCCTCTGTCCAAGCAATTGGACCAATTGGTCCAGGAGAAGAGGTGGAGAAGTCATAAGCCATAATTCTTAATCGATCAATATATGGCCCAATCTCCGCCCATGAGTAAACAGAATTGCCAGCGCGCTTTGTTTCTTTAGCAAAATCTGGTGGAGTTGTAACTGATAAGAGTTTTCCTTGGGCTCGTAACTCATTAGAAAGTTGCTGAATAAACAAAATCCAATTCGGCTTTAGTGCAGGCCAACTTGACCTACCGTCCTTTGTGTAAAAGGTTTCAAAATCTAAATCAATTCCATCGTAATTTTGGCTTAATACTAAAGCTTTAAGTGATTGAACTATGTTGTTACGAGAACTCTCCTTTGCCAACATATTAGCTAGTACTAATTTCCCATTATCATCGGTGATTGTTGGTAGTAACAAAATACTATTTGCTTTTAACCTTGCAATGACTTGCGCCTTTGGCGTTGTATATCGACCTAATGCATATTTGTCCTTTATAGAAGTTTCACCAGTTAATCCATACCAAAAGGGGGATACATCTCTGATCAGATCTAAATTTCCCTCAACTGTTGGCAGATTTCTGCTCAGTGAATAATCTGGTAACCAACCAGAGAGAATTCTTCGCGGTGGTTTATCAGCGAAGGCCGGAATGCTGGATGAAAATAATAAAGTTACCGATAGTAAAGTTATTACAAATTTACGCGATCCCATGAATTTTAGGGTATCGCTTTATTCTGAGAATTTACTTTAAGCGAGCGTGAATCTCTTTACATGTTGGGCAGATTGGAAATTTCTGAGGGTCTCGATTTGGAATCCACTTTTTGCCACAAAGGGCTCGTACTGGTTTTCCAGTAACGGCAGATTCAGTGATCTTATTTTTATCAACGTAGTGTGAAAATCGCTCATGATCACCTTCATCAGTCGATGCCAATCTTTCATCCTCTAGCACCCCTGATTTACCAGATTTACCGCGTAAATCTTCAAGAAAACCCATAGGCAAATCCTAATCTAAAAAAATCGCCTACCATTTACCAGTGAGCACCAATTTAAAGGATCTTCTACGCACTGCCGACTTATCTAAGGCAGATATTGAGCTCTTGCTTGATACTGCTGCCAAGTTTGCAAAAAATCCATTACGCTCTAAAAAGGCTTTAGCAAAAAAAACAGTTGCAATTTATATGACAAAATCTTCAACCCGAACACGTTTAGCTTCAGAAACAGCAGTTGCCCATTTAGGTGGTACACCAATATTTCTACGTGGTGATGAATTGCAAATTGGTCGAGGAGAAACTATTTCTGATACTGCAAAGATAATTTCTGGCTTTTGCAGTGCACTTATCGTGAGAACTTTTGCACAATCTGATGTAGATGAACTTGGTAAATATGCATCAGTACCAGTTATAAATGCGTTAACTGATGATGATCATCCAACTCAATTATTAGCAGACTGGCTGACAATTAGAGAAAATTTTGGAAAAGATATAAAGAATAGAAAATTTGTTTATGTAGGCGATGGGAACAACGTAGCAAATGCATGGTTGATTATGGGAGCAACAATGGGAGCTCATACTGTTGTTGCTACCCCTGCAGGAAAATGGGCTCCAAAAACTGCAATTGTTGAGCATGCCAATAAAATTGCTCAAAAGTCTGGAGCCAAAATAGAAGTACTAACTGATGTAAGAGTGGCTGCAACTGGGGCAAGTGTTATCTATACAGATGTTTGGATGTCTATGGGTGATTCTGAATCTGATAGAGCCGAGAAGATGTCAGCCCTAAAACCATTTATGGTAACTCCAGAATTAATGTCGCTTACGGCAACAGATTGTATTTTTATGCATTGCCTACCAGCGCATAGAGGAGAAGAGGTTTCGGCTGAAGTTATTGATGGGCCAAGATCAGTAGTTTGGCGCCAAGCTTTTCACCGCAGAACTACGATTCAAGCACTTCTTTATCACCTCACCAAGGGCGATCTAAAAGGTAATGTTTAAAGTGATGGTTAGGTAAGGTAGGCGAATGCGTATTGCCGTACCTAAGGAAATTAAACCTGGTGAAAAACGGGTTGCTTTAGTCCCAGACATTATTTCTAAGTTAATAAAGTCAGGA
>CAIUBS010000053.1 GCA_903897475.1 uncultured Actinomycetes bacterium
GAAATAGATCCAGGCTCCACAATAAATCGCTGAAAATCATCAGTCTTTAGCCCAACTGCCACTGCAAGAAACATCTTTATAATGTCTCCATGAGTGACCAGAAGTGCTGGAGCATCTTCATCTCCTAGATCTTTTAAAATAGATTCAACGCGGCTTCGCATAGCTTTAAAACCCTCACCATTAGGAAAAATGAAAGTTGAAGGCTTTTTCTGTATCTGTTGCCATTGAGGCTTTCGAGAAAGTGATGAGAGCTTCTTGCCTGACCAACTTCCGTAATCCATTTCAACTAGTCGATGATCAACCGCAAAGAGAGTTTTGGGTCTTTTTTGCATGTAAGGATTGACGGTTTGAATACAGCGCGTCAAAGGACTGCAATAGATCTTTTGTATTTTAAGTGCATCTAAAACTTGAACTAAACTTCTTGCCTGCTTAAATCCCTTTTTGGAAAGACCAATTTTGTTGTCTCTTCCTGCAAGAATGCCCTTAGTGTTTGCGGTTGATTGAGCATGGCGAAGTAAATAAACAATGGGCATTTGGCAAGGTTACCGATCTTTTTAACCACTTGTTGCTAATGTGCCAGCCATGGAAATGCGACGAATGGGCGGGGCCTCTGTTTCCCGCTTAGGGCTAGGCACAATGACCTGGGGTCGCGATACCGATGAAAACGAAGCGGCTCAGCAGCTGCAAGAGTTTATAGATGCTGGTGGCAACTTTGTAGATACCGCCGCAATCTACGGCGATGGTGATGCTGAGCGAGTTCTGGGTGGCTTTATTGGAACACTGGTTAAGCGAGAGAACTTGTTTATCGCAACAAAAGCTGGTGTCTCTTTTAGAGATGGTGTTCGGCAAATCAGTAACTCAAGAAATGATCTAATTTCAGATCTGGATAAATCTCTATCCAGATTGAATATTGAGCATATAGATCTTTGGCAGATCCAAAGCTGGGATAAAAATACCCCAATTGAAGAAACTTTGTCGGCACTTGATTATGCGGTTAGTTCTGGAAAAGTAAGGTACGTAGGAGTATGTAATTTTAATGGCTGGCAACTTGCCCGATCAGCTACGCTTCAGAATCCTATATTTGGTAAAGCTGCTATAGCCACATCTCAAAATGAGTACTCACTTCTTAATCGCCAGGTCGAAGCTGAATTAATTCCGGCAACAGATGCTTTGGGTTTGAGTTTGATTGCATGGTCTCCGCTTGGTCGAGGTGTGTTAACTGGAAAATACAGGAATGGTGTCCCATCTGACTCAAGAGGGGCCTCACCTCACTTTGCTAACTTTGTTGAACCATACTTGTCAGATAAATCTAAACAAGTTGTCGAGGCAGTTTGTGTAGCAGCCGATGGTCTTGGCTACTCACCCCTTGAAGTAGCACTTTCTTGGGTACGAGATGCGCCAGGGGTAACAACTACTTTAGTAGGGGCAAGAACTGGAGCTCAATTACGAGGAATTCTTACTGTCGAACAAATAATTTTGCCACAACAAGTAAGACTAGCTCTAGACGAAATATCAGATCCTAATTAAACATTTTCTAATAACTCATACAAAACGCGCACACCAAACTTCAATCCATCTATCGGTACACGTTCATCAACTCCATGAAAAAGTGAGAAAAAATCTAAATTC
>CAIUBS010000054.1 GCA_903897475.1 uncultured Actinomycetes bacterium
CTGCCGGTCTTAAGAACTTCCAGAAAGCACTTTCTTATGGAAATAAGGGAGCAGGAAACCTTGATTGGCCAGATGCCGGAAAGTTAGTAACTGAAGGCAAAGCTGGATTCTTTATCATGGGTGACTGGGCTTCAGCACAATGGCAATCAGATGGATTAAAGCTTGGAACTGACTACACATATGCAGCAGCTCCAGGAACTGTTGGTGTTTACCAATGGCTATCTGACTCATTCACACTTCCAGTTGGTGCACCACACCGCAACGCTGCAATTGCATGGTTGAAGGTTTGTGGATCTAAGGAAGGCCAGGATGCATTTAATCCAAAGAAGGGATCGATCTCAGCTCGTACAGACTCAGATCTATCTCTATACGATGATTATCTAAAATCAGCTGCTTCAGACTGGTCAAAGGATCGCTTAGTCGGTTCAACAGTCCACGGAGTAAATGGAAATAACGCACTGATGGCTAAGTACAACGCAGCTGTCGGTAAGTATTTCTCAGGCGGATTCAAAGATAACGCCGGACTTGCTAATGATCTTGCTGCAGCTTACGAAGCAGGCAAGGCTTAAATAGCAACAAAGTAGGACAAGAACTTTGGTGGGCAATTAATTGCCCACCAAAGTTTTCTAATTAGATAACAAATCGCTAGGCTCCACCACCTGCTACTAATAAAGATGAGGGGATCGCTTCGGTGAGTAAAACAACCAAGAATAAACGATCTTTTAGCACTCGCGTCGGTGGCTTATTTTTTGTATTACCTTCAATAATTACCGTAGTTATCTTTGTTTACGGCCTCATCCTCTGGTCGGTAAATGTCTCACTAACTAACCAAAACTCTGGCGGCAAAAAAGCCATTGAGTATGTTGGGCTAAAGAATTACACCGATTTAATCAAGGATGAGCGTTTTACGCACTCCTTATCAAATTTAGTTAAATTCACAATTGTATTTATTTTAGGCGCCCTAGTAACTGGTTTTATCATGGCACTACTTCTTGAAAAAGGCATTAAGGGCGAAGGATTTTTCCGATCATTTTATTTATATCCAATGGCAATCTCATTTATTGCAATGGGAACTGTATTTAACTGGCTACTTAACTCAGCCAGAGATGAAGAGGCGGGTGGATTAAACCTTGCACTGCAAAAAATAGGCTTAGGGTTTTTACAAAATGATTGGTATGTATCGGAGAAAGGTGCGATGTATGCAATGGCACTGCCGGCGATCTGGCAGATGTCAGGTTATGTATTAGCTCTCTTTTTAGCGGGCTTTCGCGGTATTCCAGATGATTTGCGTGAAGCAGCGCGGGTTGATGGCGCAAGTGAATCTCAAATTTATCGTCACGTACTTTTCCCACAGCTAACCCCAACACTTCTAACAATATTAATTATTTTGGGCCATATCTCTATGAAAGCTTTTGATCTAATTATTGGTATTAATGGAAAATCCTATGTAACACAGGTAGTTGCGGTTTATATGTGGGAGGCAACCTTTGATTCTCGTGATTATGCAAAGGGAACTTCAATAGCAATAGTTCTGTTAATAATGATTGCAATTGTGGTTGTGCCATATCTTCGTTATAACAACAAACAACAGGCGTACCGCTGATGAGTAGAGATTTAGTTGATTTAATCACCACAAAGCATGATGTGCGCAATAAGAAGCGCAAATTAACTGGCAAAGAAAGATTTTGGCTGATCTTCCGTTATGTCTCTTTAGCATTTATTTGGTTCTTAGTAGTTATGCCAATTTATGTGATGGTAATTAACTCACTTAAGGGTGTTAAGAATGTTTACCTAACCAACGCATTTAAATTGCCAGAGAAGTTAGATTTCTCTGCTTGGTCTGTGGCATGGAGTGGAACTGATTACTTCCCGCAATCAATCTCAGAGTCGATGGGGCGAACTCTTTTCTTTGTACTGCAATCATCGATAATTTCGGCAATTATTGGTTCAATCAATGGATTTGTTTTTGCTAAATGGAAGTTTAAAGGCTCAAACTTTATATTCACCTTATTTCTATTTGGAATGTTTATTCCATACCAAGCGATCATGATTCCATTGGTCAGAATTGCAACAACGCTTGAAATAAATAAGTCAATATATGTGTTGGTCTTAGCTCACGTTATCTACGGAATTCCGATCTGTACCTTAATTTTCCGAAATTACTATGAAGCAATTCCAAACGAGTTAATTGAAGCGGGCCGAGTTGATAAGGCCTCGATGGTAAGAATTTATCGATCATTAATTCTGCCACTATCTGTGCCAGCGTTTGTGGTGGTATTGATTTGGCAATTTACCTCAGCCTGGAATGACTTTCTTTTTGCGATCTTCTTAACGGGAGGTTCACCTAAATTATCTGTTGCCACAACAGCGCTTAACTTTATTACTGGCTCATCAAACCAGGTTTACTACGGGGTGAATATGACTGCTTCATTAATTGTTTATATCTTCCTAGGTCGCTACTTCCTACGAGGATTGCTCTCTGGCTCCCTAAAGGGTTAATCATGTCGATTGCAGTTGAGGTTTTTGATTCAAGACGCAATCAATTAGGTGAAGGTCCAACTGCAACTGGAGATAAGAACAGCCATGTTCAATGGTGTGACATCTATGGCCAACTGATTAGATCGAAAAACTTAATAACTGGTGAAGTTGGTGAGTATAAAACTGATGAGCCAGTTGGGTTCCAAATTCCACGCAAAAAAGGTGGGGATATTTTAGGAACAGCTAACGGCCCAGTTTTAAGAGATAAAGATGGCACTCTACACAAAATGCCATCACGAGAAGATGCTGATGGATTTAAAGATAAAAATGTTTTGCGCTGGAATGATGCAAAGGTGTGCCCTGATGGAAATCTATTTTTGGGATCCATGGCCTATGAGAATCAAACAAATGAAGGCGCGCTTTATCGCCTAAGTAGTGATGGCAAGGCATTAACTCGATTATTTGGTGGTGTTGCAATATCCAATGGAATGGATTGGTCAAATGATTTAACCAGAATGTTTTACATTGATACCTTTGCAATGAGTGTTGATGTATTTGATTATGAGGCGGGTAATCTTTCAAATCGGCGAAAATTGGTTGAGATATCTGATGGCATGGGATACCCAGATGGCATGTGTTCAGATGCCCAAGATAATCTTTGGGTCGCCTTTTGGATGGGCTCATGTGTTCGCTGTTTTGATGGCAAAACTGGTAAGCAGATCGCAGAGATTAAATTGCCAGTTCAAAAAGTTACCTCTTGCTGCTTTGCAGGTGAAAAACTTGATCAATTAATAATTACTACCGCAGTTGGAAACCCAGGTGAGCCAATGGATTTAAATGAATATCCAGAGGCTGGCTTTATTTATGTAGCTCAACCAGGAGTAATTGGTAAAAAAACTAATTTATTTGGTGCTTAATTGAGCTCCGATCTTTTCACATTTGGTGAATCCCTCTCTGTTTTTATTTCAAGTGATACCGACTCAGTAATGAGTGCATTCAAG
>CAIUBS010000055.1 GCA_903897475.1 uncultured Actinomycetes bacterium
TCCAGTTGATTCTCCACATTGAACAGTGGCAATCAAATTAAAATTCGTAGTCTCTGAAGAACCATTGACTATTACTTTCGCAAATATTGCATATTCATATGTCGAAGTTGAAGTTCTATAACTACTTCCATCTGTAACAATATATTTTGTACTGACAGAAGCAGTTCCTGTGCTTGAGGTGAAGTTAACTTTTAGTGAAAATGGAGGAACTGATAAATTAGTTGCATAGATTAGAACGTCTACAAGATACAACTTTGAAGCTGCAAAATTTCCAAATCCAGCAGAAACTGTTGATGAACCAGGAATTCCATTTATTAAATTAGTAAAAGTCACGCCTCCTGTTAAGACTGCTGAAGCTCCTCCACTTCCAGCATCTCCTTTTGCTCCTGTTGCTCCTGTTGCTCCCGTGTCACCTTTTATCCCGGCAGGTCCTGTTGCTCCAGTGTCTCCTTTAGGACCAGCAGGACCAGTTGCACCGGTTTCACCTTTAGCACCTGCAGGTCCAGCCGGACCTGCTGCACCTGTTGCACCAACTTTCCCATCACTCATCGAACCAGCAGCACCGTTTTTGCCATCAACACCTGATGGTCCAATCGGTCCAGCTGGACCACGAAGTGATGTTGGTATTGGCCAGCGATTATTTTTCTTAGGACCATAGAAATTCATACTTTTTATATCAATATAAAAATCACCGTTTATGCCAACTGTTGCAGCTGGAACTCCAGCACCACTTAATATCGTGTTGACCGTATCAGATGCTCTACCCGCAGCTAAGGCCGGAGATTGATTAAGAAGAAGTGAAATGATCGAGAAAAGTACTAATCTTGGGAAGAATCCTTTAAACATTTTTCTTTCCTTCTCCCAAATTAATGGGGTTAAATGCATAGCCAGAGTGACTTTGGGTGAAGAAAATAATTAAATAAATTACAAACTGTTAATAGAGGGGTATCACTTACTTAAAGTTATAGATTTAAAGATAGAGTTATTTTGAGGGGTAGCACTCACGCTCTGCTGAGTAAGATTAAATCAGTCAAATAACTCTAAGCCATTACTCAGGTGGATTAGGGAGTTAACACAGAGTCTGGCAGTTATATAAGGCAGTCAGATCCACAATAGTTGATTAATGAAATGAGGGGCAATGAAAAAGAGAGTACTCGCAACAGTAACCGCAGTTGCTATCGGATTAACAGTATCTGCAACCTCAGTTGCATCAGCAGATGATAGAAAAGGAATGGAAAAGTTCTCATCAATTCTTTCCTCGCTAGTAAGTAATGGAACCATTACCCAATCTCAGGCAGATGCGATAACTAAAGCGGCTCAGGCAGCAGCTGAGGTTACTAAGGGCGCAATGAAGGAGAATCGAGCAAAACTTGATTCAATTATTACTTCAACACTAGGTATTTCTCTAGAGAGTTTAAAAACACGATTAAAGGCTGGTGAATCTCTTGCAGCAATTGCAGGTGATAAAAAAGATGCTCTCATTGCCGCACTAATTACAGAGTTAAATAAGCAGATAGAAGCTGCTCTATCAGCTGGAAAGATAACCTCAAATCAAGCCACATCATTAAAGGCAAAGACAGCCGAGCGTGTAACCAAAATGGTTAATAATGTTAAGGGTTTTGATAAAAAAGGATATGGTCATAGCAAGGGCCAAAAACTTGATCGGAGTTCACTAACCTCATCTAAAATCGCATAGATAAGGTCTTTAGTACTCAAAGTATTTTCTCTCCTCCTAGACACAACTTGCCCGGCTATATAAAAGCAGCCGGGCAGTTTTGTTTTTATGCCAAACTACTGGCGTGAAGATTCATATTGGAAGTGATCATGCTGGTCTTGAATTTAAAGCCAAGATAATTGCTCACCTTAAACAAAATGGCCATGAGGTAGTAGATCATGGACCGTTTGAGTATGACGCTCAAGATGATTACCCAATCTTTTGTATTCCAACTGCACAAGCAGTAGCAAAAGATCCAAACTCATTTGGCATAGTTTTAGGTGGTTCTGGAAATGGCGAGCAAATTGCAGCCAATAAAGTCAAGGGTGTTAGAGCTGCTCTAGTTTGGTCAAAGCAAACCGCAGAATTAGCTAGACAACATAACAATGCAAATGTGATATCAATTGGTGGGCGCATGCACGATGAGGCATTCTGCCTGCAATTAGTAGATACCTTCTTAGCAATGCCATTTACAAATGATGAACGGCATGTAAGAAGGATCAATCAAATTTCAAAGTTTGAAAGTAGTAATTAACTTTAAATTTTTTCATATCTAAAATCTGTAACTATATGTCCCTTTTTTAGTCCTTGACCTTCAAATTTAGATAGCACCCGCCAAGTAGGCCTTGGGA
>CAIUBS010000056.1 GCA_903897475.1 uncultured Actinomycetes bacterium
CTTTGCAATCCGGGACAATATATGGCTTTGCTGGCCAAGTGGACGGATTAGTAAATCGAATAATCGATGAATTAGAAGATTTATATCCTGATGCTGGTGAGGTATCTGTAATAGCTACTGGGGGGCTTGCACCACTAGTACTAGGAATTAGCGAAACCATTGAGTTTCATGAACCAGATCTAACATTAATCGGATTGCGCTTAGTACATGAGCGTAATTAATTCATAACATCACCTGGCAGCGATAGGATTTAAGTCATTATGGCTGATGAGGATGATCTACCCGAGCAACTGCGAATTAGACGAGAAAAGCGCGCTGCTATTTTAAATCGTGGTGCACAGCCTTATCCAGTTTCTGTCCCTAGAACTACATCTCTTTTAGAGATTAGAGCTAAACATAAAGATTTACCAATAGATGTATCAACTGGAATTATCGAATCTGTAACAGGTCGAGTAATTTTCAAACGAGATACTGGAAAACTTTGTTTTGCTAATTTACGTGAAGGCGATGGAACTGAACTTCAGGCAATGTTTTCTCTAGATAAAATCGGTGAAGAGCAACTTGAAATTTGGAAATCTGAAATTGATCTTGGAGACATTGTTTCAGTCACTGGTGAGGTAATAACCTCAAAACGCGGTGAATTATCAATCCTAGCTAACTCATTTTTATTAGCAGCTAAATCTTTAAGACCATTGCCGGTTGAGCACAAGCCACTTTCTGAAGAGAGTCGAGTGCGCATGCGTTATGTTGATTTAATTGTCCGCCCAGAGGCCCGCAGTAATGCTCGATTGCGACCAGCAGTTATGGCATCACTTCGAAAAACTTTTAGTAAAAGAAACTTTTTAGAGGTTGAAACTCCAATGCTTCAGGTAATGCATGGTGGGGCTGCAGCAAGACCATTTAAGACCTTTAGTAATGCTTATGAGATGGATTTATTCTTAAGAATTGCTCCAGAACTTTATTTAAAAAGATGTGTAGTTGGAGGTCTTGAAAAAGTTTATGAAATCAACAGAAATTTTCGTAACGAAGGAGCTGATTCATCGCATTCTCCCGAGTTTGCAATGATTGAAACATATGAAGCATTTGGGGACTGGAATACCATGGCTGAACTTACGCAGACGCTAATCCAAGATGCTGCTCAAGAAATTTTTGGCTCACATGTTGTTAAACATTATGATGGAAAAGAGATTGATTTAGGTGGTAAATGGAATGAGATTTCACTTTATGATGCAATTTCTGAAGGTGTTGGCCAGAAGGTAACTGCCTTAACTACTTATGAGGAACTTAAGAAGATAGCTAGTAAATTAGGTATAAAAATTGATCCAAAATGGATAACTGGAAAATTAGCAGAAGAGATTTTTGAACACGTAGCAAAAGATAAATTGATAAAACCAACATTTGTTCGTGGTTTTCCTATCGATACTTCACCGCTTGTTAGAGCGCATCGCGAAACAGAAGGTGTTGCAGAAAAATGGGACTTATATATAGAAGGTTTTGAGTTAGCTACTGGCTACTCAGAGTTAGTAGATCCGGTAATTCAGCGCGAGAGATTAGTTGAACAATCTAAACTTGGTGCAGGTGGTGATTTAGAAGCGATGGGATTAGATGAGGATTTTTTGAAAGCTATGGAGTATGGAATGCCACCGATGGGTGGGATGGGCATGGGAGCCGATAGATTATTAATGGCTTTAACTGGACTTGGGATTAGAGAAACAATTTTGTTCCCATTAGTTAAGCCAACATCGGGAGATGAATAGTGGCAACGGTAATTAGACCAGCAAAAACTTCTGATATTAAAAAGATTAGAGAAATTGTCTCTCACTTTATTGAAGAGCGAAGATTACTTGCAAAAGAGACTGTAACTCTTTATGAAACTGTTCAAGAATTTTCTGTTGCAGAAGTTGATGGTGAAGTCGTTGGTTGTGGTGCACTCCATGTGCTTTGGGAAGATTTAGCAGAGGTAAGAACTGTTGCCGTCAAAAAAGATTACCATGGCAAAGGTATAGGTCATTTGATTTTAGAGAATATTATCGATCGAGCAAAAGTTGTTGGAGTTAAGCGAATATTTTGTTTAACTTTTGAAACTAAATTTTTTGGCTCCCATGGTTTCAATGAAATAAAGGGAACACCAGTTGAGCCAGATGTTTATGCTCAATTACTACGTTCCTACGATGATGGAATTGCTGAGTTTTTAGAGCTAGAAAGTGTTAAACCCAACACCCTGGGAAACACCAGAATGCTTAAAATTCTCTAAATTTTGGGCATAAACCCCCTGGTTGTATGGTTATATAGCCATAAGTAGCCCAAGACTCTAGGTAAGTTATTCACAGCCAATTCAATGTGCGTAAGGTCCCACCTAGCCATTAGGCTATTTCATAGAAAGAAAGGTGCTATCAATGTTTGAGCGGTTTACCGATCGTGCTAGACGCGTTGTAGTTTTGGCGCAAGAAGAAGCACGCATGCTCAATCACAATTACATTGGCACCGAACATATTCTTTTAGGTTTAATTCACGAGGGTGAAGGCGTTGCTGCTAAAGGTTTAGAATCCTTGGGTATTTCATTAGAAGCAGTTCGCTCGCAGGTTGAAGAAATTATTGGTCAAGGACAACAAGCTCCATCTGGCCACATTCCATTTACACCAAGAGCTAAAAAAGTTTTGGAGTTATCACTTCGTGAAGCACTTCAATTAGGTCACAATTACATTGGCACTGAACATATTCTTTTAGGTTTAATTCGCGAGGGTGAAGGTGTTGCAGCACAGGTTTTGGTAAAACTCGGGGCAGATTTATCTAGAGTGCGCCAACAAGTTATTCAATTACTTTCTGGTTATCAAGGTAAAGAAGCTGTGGCAGCTGGTGGGCCAGCTGAAGGTCAGCCATCTACTTCATTAGTACTAGATCAATTTGGTAGAAATTTAACTCAAGCTGCGCGTGAAGGAAAATTAGATCCAGTAATTGGTCGCGAAAAAGAAATTGAACGCGTTATGCAGATTTTATCTAGAAGAACAAAAAACAACCCAGTGTTAATTGGTGAGCCAGGTGTAGGAAAGACCGCAGTAGTTGAAGGTTTAGCGCAAGCAATTGTTAAAGGCGATATTCCTGAAACACTAAAAGAGAAACAACTTTACTCACTTGATCTGGGCGCGCTTGTGGCTGGCTCTCGCTATCGTGGTGATTTTGAGGAGAGA
>CAIUBS010000057.1 GCA_903897475.1 uncultured Actinomycetes bacterium
AAGGCTAAAGAATTAAATCTTCCAATTAAAGCAAAAATGGTTTCATTTGCTTTTGCAGGTGTAGAGCCTGAGATTATGGGTTATGGTCCAGTACCAAGCACAATTAAAGCTTTGAAAAAAGCTGGCCTTGATATTACAGATATTGGTTTATTTGAGGTAAACGAAGCTTTTGCAATTCAAGTTTTATCATTTCTAGATCACTTTGGCATTGCAGATGATGATAAGCGAGTAAATATTTACGGTGGCGCAATTGCAGTTGGCCATCCGTTAGCATCATCAGGAGTTAGATTAATTCTTAATCTGGCAAATGGATTTAAAGATCATCCAGAGGTTCGTTACGGCATAACCACGATGTGTATCGGCCTTGGTATGGGTGGAACAATTATTTGGGAAAACCCTAATTACTCAGGTGGTAAATAATGAGTGAAGCAACCACCATGGTTGGTGCCCCAGATGAGGTTGTAACCAATGCGATCTTACGTATGGTCTCCCTTGCACCCTTTGGTCATAATGGCGAATTAGCGCTGATCACATTAGACAACGGATCAGATCACACGCGTCCAAATACCTTTGGCGCAGCTTCATTGCAATCCCTTTCAAATGCAATTGATGAGGCAACAAAATCTCAAGCAGTGGCAATTGCCGTTACCGGTAAGCCATTTATTTTTGCAGCTGGCGCCGATCTTTCGGCCATGGGGTTTTTAAAAGATAAGTCCCAAGCAATTGCAATTGGTGACCTAGGCCATGAAGTATTTCTGAAACTTCATGAAAGTAAAAAACCCACATTTGCATTTATTAATGGCCTAGCACTAGGTGGTGGTCTTGAAGTTGGACTTAACTGCCACTATCGAACATTGGCATCGACAGCCTTCACTGCATTACCCGAGTGCTTTTTAGGTTTAGTACCAGGATGGGGAGGAGCAACCCTACTTCCAAAACTTATTGGACCAGAAAATGCAGTTCAAGTAATTATTTCAAATGCACTAAATAACAACACTATGATGAAATCTAAAGATGCTCTTTCACTTGGAGTTGTAGATGCGGTCTATGAACCAGCTGATTTCCTTGAAAAATCAGTTAAGTTTGCAGCTGATATCTTAAGTGGCAAAAAGAAAATTGAAAGAAAAGACTTCAGTAATGACACTGCCGCATATGAAAAAGCTATCGCAACTGGAAAAGCTGCAGTAGCAAAAAAGTACAATGGTGCCGAAATCACCTCTCCCCTTGCTGCACTTGAATTGATTAAAGCCTCACAAAAAAACTCTGTTCGAGATGGATTTGCATCTGAGACTAAGGTGCTCGCCGATTTAGTTATGAGTGATCCCCTACGAGCCTCACTTTATTCATTTAATTTGATTCAAAAAAAGCGTAAAAAAGTTGAGGGTGCACCTAAGCCTGCTCTTGCTCGAAAAGTTACTAAAGTTGGCGTGGTTGGTGCAGGATTAATGGCATCCCAATTAGCTCTGCTAATGCTTCGAAATTTAAAGGTTCCAGTAGTCATTACCGATCTAGATCAAGAGCGAGTAGACAAAGGGCTTGCTTGGATTAAGAATGAGATTGCAAAGCTGGTAGAAAAAAAGAGAGTATCCCCTGAATCTGCTACTCGCCTATTGGGAAATATTTCAGGCTCTACCGATCAGAAAGTCTTTGCAAATGCTGATTTTATAATTGAAGCAATATTTGAAGAGTTATCTTTAAAGCAGAAATTATTTAAGGATTTAGAGGCCATTATTACTCCTGAGTGTATTTTGGCTACCAATACCTCATCGCTTTCAGTTGAAGCTATGAGTGAGGGTTTAAAAAATCCAGAGCGCGTTATTGGATTTCACTTCTTTAATCCGGTAGCAGTAATGCCGCTATTAGAGGTGGCTAGAACTACGAAAACCGATGATGCCACCGTGGCAACAGCCATCAATATTGGTAAAGAGTTAAAGAAGACGATGGTAATAGTTAAAGATGCACCAGCCTTCGTGGTTAACCGCTTATTAACCAGATTTATGGGTGAGGTTACAGATGCAATAGATGAGGGAACCCCATATGAGGTTGCAGATGCTGCAATGACGCCACTTGGATTTCCAATGTCATCTCTTGAACTCTTAGGCCTAGTTGGCCCAGCAGTGGCACTACATGTTGCTGAAACTCTAAATAAGAATTTAGGCCCTAGGTACAAGATTTCACCAACCATGCAGCGATTTGTTAAAGAGGGAGTCAAAACCTTTTACATTAAAGATGCTAATGGAGTTAATACTGTGAATCCTGCTGCAATTTCATTACTTGAAAAAGGTAGTAAGGCATCAACTTCAGATCAAGTAAGACGTAGAGCTTTAGAGGCAATTGCAACTGAGGCAAAAATGATGCTAGATGAAGGTGTGATCGCTACACCTCAAGAGATTGATATCTGTATGTTGCTTGGCTCAGGATGGCCAATGCACCTTGGTGGAATTCTTCCTTACTTAGACCGTGAAGGAATTAGCGAAGCGGTTTGCGGCGCTCGCTTTCACCCAAAGGGTGTGGCATCTCTTCCTTAATATCCAAACCGAAGTCACTACTACTCCATGCAACTAGAGATCTTGTTATGTTCTGAACAGTAATTCCAAGATCTTCAAGTATTTCACTTCGCTTTGCATGCTCTAAAAATGTCAATGGCACACCAATTGAATGAACTGGAACGTTTAGTTGAGAATCTCTAAACAACTCTGAAACTGTGCTGGCAATACCGCCATGCTTGATTCCATCTTCTAACACAACAACGCTCTTGTATCTCTGCGCCATAGTTACCAATGATTTTGGCAACGGCTTAACCCATCTTGGATCAATTACCGTCACACCAACGCCCTCGCGATAAGCTTGTCCAGCCGCTTCAACTGCAATTGCGGCAAAGGCGCCAATACTTATCAATAAAATATCAGCACTTTCTCCACGATATAAAACATCAACGCCATCTCTGCGTTCAAAAGCTGGAATATCGGGATTTACTACCCCTTTAGGAAATCTGATTAACGATGGCGCATCTGAAATATCTAAAGCCTCTCGCAAGGTTTCTTTAAGTTGCTGACCATCGCGTGGAGCTGCAACATGAAGTGTGGGAACAATTCCGGTAAGTGCTAAATCCCAAATTCCATTATGTGAAGGTCCATCATCGCCGGTAATTCCAGCTCTATCTAATACAAATGTAACTCCAGCTTTATGCAAAGCTACATCAAGTAATAGTTGATCAAAGGCTCTATTTAGAAAAGTTGAATAGACCGCAAATACTGGATGTAGGCCGGCATAAGCCATACCAGCAGCAGCGGTTGTGGCATGCTGCTCTGCAATTCCAACATCAAAGGTGCGATCTGGAAAATTTTTCTGGAACTTATCTAATCCGGTTGGTCCCATCATGGCTGCTGTTAGTGCCACTACATCTTTTCGCTCTGCGCCTATTTTTACTATTTCCTCTGAAAATACGCTGGTCCAACTTTTTCCACCCTTTACTAGTGGCAATCCAGTCTCAGGATCAACTACACCAACAGCGTGAAACTTCTCAGCTTCATCTTGAATTGCAGGTGCATGACCTTTACCTTTTTCTGTAATTACATGCACTAAAACTGGTGCATCATAATCTTTGGCAATTTTTAGAGCTTTTTCAATTGCCTCGATGTCATGTCCATCTACTGGGCCAAAATACTTAAGCCCAAGATCTTCAAACATTCCCTGAGGTGCAACAATATCTTTAATACCTTTTTTAACTCCATGCAAGGTTTCATAAATTGGATGTCCTACAACAGGTGTTTTTTCTAGAACACCTTTACCCCACTCTAAAAACCTTTCATATCCACTTGTAGTTCTAAGAGTTGAAAGATAAGTAGCTACGCCGCCAATAGTTGGTGAATAAGATCTTTCATTATCATTTACTACTATAACTAATTTTTCATTTTTGCTTGCTGCGATATTATTCAATGCTTCCCAACTCATACCTCCAGTTAGTGCGCCATCGCCAACAACACAGACAACTGTTCTATCTTTTTGATTTGTAAGGGAAAAACCTTTAGCAATACCATCACTCCAAGAAAGCGCAGTTGATGCATGAGAATTTTCAACTATATCGTGTTCACTCTCCTGCCGATTAGGATAACCAGCAACGCCACCGCGCTGACGCAACTTATTAAAACCTGAAGTTCTGCCAGTTAATAACTTATGAACATAGCTTTGATGTCCGGTATCAAAGACCACAACATCTTTTGGTGACTCAAAAACTCTATGAATTGCAATTGTTAATTCCACAACACCTAAATTCGGCCCTAGGTGTCCCCCAGATTTAGAAACTTGCTCAATAAGGTAATTTCTAATTTCAGCAGAGAGCTCCTCAAGTTGATGGATTGTAAGTCCCTTTAGGTCTAAAGGAGATTTGATATCGCCAAGCATTGGTTTAGTTTAAAGGCTTTGTTAAGGTTTTTCGATCACTTATTAACTAATGAGCGCAATACGTACTGCATGATTCCCCCATGGCGATAGTAATCTGCCTCACCTGGGGTATCTATTCG
>CAIUBS010000058.1 GCA_903897475.1 uncultured Actinomycetes bacterium
GCTGTGGCTGCCTAGATATAGCAAAAAGATTAGAGAGTTTTTTCCCTACTGCATCCCTTGTAGGTGCAGGTTATGAGTTATCTGGTATTTGGTTAGAAAAAGATGATCCGAAAATGAAGATTTTTAAGGTTGAAATTAATCGAAGTGATATCACCAAGGTTGATAAGAAAACAGGGGCCAAAGTTTTATGGAGTGCATCAAAAATTACAAACCTTTTTATTGTGCAGCAAAGGGGATTTGGGTGGCAATTAATAGATACCAAGTAGCTCTATCAATTCTATTACTGCTTGGAATTACAGATAAAGCATCTGCTGGGTGCCTAGATAAGACCTGTGTTGATGTATTTACCGCAGATAATCAATTGGTAATTACCGCCCAAAAGGGATCACAAAAGCAGATAGTAAAGCCAGCTGCTAAACCAATTTCAAAGCCGGTTGTTAAAAAAGTTGTAGCAAAGCCTGCGCCAATAATTAGATCTAAGGTAGTAAGACAAACCATAAAACCAGCACCTGTTGTTAGTAAGCCAATAACTAAACCAAAGAGTGCTCCGATAAAAAAGCCGGTAATAAAATCAGTTGCAAAGCCAAAAAAGACGGTTACTGCCTCACTATCTGATCGATTAACTAAATTATTACCAGCAGGAGATATCAATTATCAGCCATCGGAGGATCCATTAGTTAATCTGCCGGTTTATTTTTGGACTCAAACACCGACCAGATTTACCGCGTTAGTGCCGATATTAGATGTAGTGGTCTATGTAAATCTAACCCCCACATTTACTTGGAGTTATGGAGATGGCGCATATGAGGTTACTAAGTTAGCTGGAGCTGCCTACCCAGCAGGAAGTATTACCCACACCTATAAACAGGCAGGTAATTACCCAGTAAATCTAAAGATTACGTGGCATGGAACTTGGATGGTTAATGGAGTTACAACTGCAATTACTGGTAATGCCATTACCCAAAGTATTTCAACCACACTATCAGTAGTTAAAGCTCCAACTAGATTTACCCAGTAATCCACAATTATTACTACTTTTTACTACTGCACTTAGATTTTTGCCAATCTTAGGTAATGAAAAATAATTTACTACTTGAAGATGAAATAAAAGAGATAGCTGAAATTGATTATGAAAAAGATGAGGTCTTAATTAATCAACGCCAAGGGGCAATTGCTGTTAATAAATTAGTTGAAGAATTTATCAAAGCTGGAGAGGTAACTGATAATCAATTAATTGCTTTAACCTTAGTAAGATTTAGAGATCTTCAGGTAAGAGATTATGCAATGGGATTGGCAAATGCTGAGAATAAGGATAAATTATTTAACCTTTGGTATTGGCTAATGAATTTTGCACCCAATGGATATGTGGCCCCGGTTGCCTGCATATTTGCTACCTGCGCCTATGAAGCCTCTGAGAGTGAGCTAGCTCATCATGCACTCGATAGAGCCTTAGCAGATTGTCCCAATTATCCATTGGCCTTATTACTGCGGCGAGTTTTTTGTGCTGCCTGGCCAAGTAGTAGTTTTGCGGTAATGCGAGGTGAATTACATCCTCGTATTTGCGCCACACTTTTTGGCGGTAGTATTTAATTACTAACCAGCGTTGTTTAGTAGAGATGGTGTGTGCCAAAAGTGATTATTGGTATTCCTAAAGAGTTAAAAAATAATGAGTTTAGAGTTTCAGCCACCCCATCAGGTGTGCATGCATATACTGCTGCTGGCCATAAAGTTTTAGTTGAAAAAGATGCTGGCCTTGGCTCTGCCATAACAAATGAGGAGTATGTAGCAGCTGGAGCTCAAATCATTGATACAGCAGATGAGATCTGGCAAAGGGCAGATTTAATTCAAAAGGTAAAAGAGCCAATTGCAGCTGAGTATAAGAGAATGCGTAAGGGGCAAATTCTTTACACCTATCTACATCTAGCAGCTAATAAAGAGTGCACCCAAGCGGTAATTGATTCTGGAATTACTGCAATTGCTTATGAAACTATTGAATTAGATGGCGCTCTTCCGTTGCTTGCACCAATGAGTGAGGTAGCAGGAAGAATGAGTGTGCAGGTAGGAGCAGCCGCATTAGAGGCAAGCCGTGGTGGTCGTGGAGTATTACTAGGTGGTGTGCCAGGGGTTAGACCAGGCAAGGTGGTAGTAATTGGCGGTGGAGTAGTTGGAGTTGCAGCAGCCACTATTGCCCATGGCATGCGAGCTGATGTGAGTGTTTTAGATTTAGATTTAAAGAGATTAGGCAAGATAGATCAATTATTTGCCGGAACTGTAAAAACTATTGCCTCAAGTGCTTATGATATTGAATCTGAGGTTACTAAGGCTGATTTAGTAATCGGTGCTGTATTAATTCATGGCGCAAAAGCGCCAAAATTAGTATCTAATGCATTGGTAGCAAAGATGAAGCCAGGCTCGGTATTAGTTGATGTGGCAATTGATCAAGGTGGCTGCTTTGCCGATTCAAAGCCAACTACACATCAAGATCCAACCTTTAAAGTACATAACTCAATTTTTTACTGTGTAGCAAATATGCCAGGGGCTGTTCCGGCAACCTCAACCTTTGCCTTAGCAAATGCCACAATTAAATATGGTTTGACCATAGCAAATAAGGGTTGGCAGAAGGCAGTTGCCGATGATGCCGCCTTAGCTAAGGGATTAAATGTGCATGAGGGCAAGATTTACTACGATGCAGTTGCAAAGGCGCACAATCTCTAGTATTTTTCGCCATAAGGTCATGAGTCTTAGTTCATAGCCCCGGCTAACTAAGCGGCAACCCTCCACCACGGTGGGGTGCTTCCGGGTGAAGACCAGATCGATTGCAAGGTGTAATCGGTAAGCGTGGATCGCAAAAAAAGTTAGGGATTATCCCTATTGATTTCGATCCCCTTAAATCAAGGAGGTTGTTTTGTCTTACTCATTTGAAACCCAACAGATTCATGCTGGTCAAGTACCGGATCCAACTACTGGCGCTCGCGCACTGCCGTTGTATCAAACTACTTCATACCAATTCCGTGACACCAAACATGCAGCAGATCTATTTGGATTAGCTGAGCTTGGAAATATTTATACCCGCATTATGAACCCAACTCAAGATGCAGTTGAACAAAGAATTGCAGCTCTTGAAGGTGGCGTTGCTGCGCTATTAGTTTCATCTGGTTCTGCTGCTACTTCATATGCGATTATGAATGTGGCACAAGCTGGCGATCATATAGTTTCATCACCTTCACTTTATGGTGGTACTTACAATCTATTTCACTACACCTTGCCTAAGTTTGGTATTGAGGTCACCTTCGTCGATAACCCAGAGGATCCAGAGAGCTGGCGCAAAGCAGTTAAGCCAAATACCAAGGCTTTCTTTGGTGAGACGATTGCTAATCCAAAAAATGATGTTTTAGATATTGAAACTATTGCCAAGATCGCTCATGAAAATGAGGTGCCATTAATTGTTGATAATACTGTGGCCACTCCTTATTTGATTAAGCCAATTGAGTGGGGTGCAGATGTGGTTGTGCACTCAGCAACGAAGTTCCTATCTGGCCATGGAAATGCAATTGTTGGTGCAATTGTTGACTCTGGAAAATTTGATTACGCCAAATATCCAAATCGCTTTAAGAGCTTTAATCAGCCAGATCCTT
Source organism: uncultured Actinomycetes bacterium (assembly GCA_903897475.1). GTDB lineage: Bacteria > Actinomycetota > Actinomycetes > Nanopelagicales > Nanopelagicaceae > Nanopelagicus. Next base: position 3,636 of record CAIUBS010000058.1, read on the forward strand.
CATACCATGGCTTGGTTTACGCCCAGGCGTTAGGGGTTGGTTCAGCATTTGGTGCAAATCTTTCCTATATCTTCAAAATCCGCTTAACACTGCTTCGCGATATTGGTGCTGCAGTTTCACCATTTAATGCTTGGCTTCTAGCTCATGGATTAGAAACCCTTTCACTTCGCATGGAGAGGCATGTTGAAAATGCTAAAGCTATTTCAACTTGGCTAGAAAAACACCCACAGGTGGAAAAGGTTAATTACGCATCCCTTGCATCATCTAAGTGGAATAAATGGGCAACTAAGTATTGTCCAAAGGGTTCTAGCTCAGTTTTATCTTTTGAAATCAAAGGTGGAATTGAAGCGGGTAAGAAGTTTATTGAAGCGTTAAAACTACACTCCCATGTGGCAAACATTGGTGATGTTAGATCGCTGGCAATTCACCCAGCATCTACTACCCACTCACAATTAACACCAGATGAGCAGTTAACTGCTGGTGTAACTCCAGGATTAGTTCGTCTATCTGTTGGTATTGAAAATGTCGCAGATATTCAAAAAGATCTTGAAACTGCATTTGCTGCAGCTAAGTAATTTACTTACTTAACTAACCGCAAGAGCAAAAAAAATGAGCAAGGTTAATCCGGCTGTTACCGGGGCATGGCTTGAATACCATGATCCCGGTGATCGCCAATTTCTAAAAATTGGTGATTTAACTCTGGAGTCTGGGCAAATTTTGCCGGATATAACTATCGCTTATCAAAGTTGGGGAAAGTTAAATTCAGCTGGTGATAATGCAATATTGGTAAATCATGCGCTAACTGGCTGGGCTGATGTTAATGGGTGGTGGCCACAGATGGTTGGCCCGGGATTGCCATTTGATACCAATAAATTTTACGTAGTTTGTCCAAATGTAATTGGTGGCTGCCAAGGAAGTACTGGTCCATCTTCAATTTCACCTGATGGCAAAAGATGGGGCTCTAGATTTCCAACTCTAACCATCCGAGATATGGTGGCAGCTGAGTTAGCTTTTACTAAAAAAATTGGTGTCACTAAGTACCAATTAGCAGTTGGACCCTCCCTTGGTGGCATGCGCAGTTTAGAGTGGGCAATTGAGTATCCAAATTTAATTGGTGCAATCTGCACAATTGGCTCATCTGCAGTTGCAACTGGTGATCAAATTGGCACTGCCACAATTCAAATAAGGGCGATTAGATCTGATCCATACTTTAATAATGGTGATTACTATGAACAAAGTATTGGCCCAAATGAAGGAATGGGAATTGCGAGAAGAATTGCGCATTTAACCTATCGAACTGAATCTGAGATGGATGTGCGATTTGGTCGAGAGTTGCAAGGAGATGACACTGGCAGATTTGCTGTTGAGTCCTACCTTGATCATCAAGCAAATAAGTTGGCCAAAAGATTTGATGCCAATACCTATATTTCATTAACTGAGGCGATGATCTCTCATGATGTTGGTAGGGATCGTGGTGGGGTAGCTACAGCTCTAGCCAAAGTTAAGGCGCCAATTCATGTAGTCTCAATTGATAATGATCGATTGTTCCCACCTAGGTTGCAGCAGGAGATTGCTGAGCTAGCCCCAGATGTGACCACCCTGCACACCATCTCCTCCCCATTTGGCCACGATGGCTTCCTAATTGAAGTCGAAACTGTGGGTCAGATCATTAAAAATGCGCTCAACCTGGCAAAAATCTCAAATTAACCAATATGGATGTGCATTTACCCCTGTGGACAATTTATAATATAGCCAGGAAGTCAGGCGGTTTAAAGTTAAATCGCAAAAAGTAAGACTTCAAAAAACAAAGGATGAATTGTGGCTGTAACTCGTGCGCCCAAAAAAGGTGCAAAGGCAAGTAAAAGTAAGTCTAAGCCTGCTGTAAAGAAGAGTTCAGCAAAAAAAGCTAGTGCAAAAAAAGTAAAGCCAGTTAAAAAAGTAGAAAAAGTTCCACTAAAGGCAGTTTTAGATGCCAAAGATGTTGCGCAAATTCTTAAGGTTAGAGAGTTAGCAACTCAACAAAAAACTGTGTTAGCAGAGTTAGAAACTCGCGGTGTGACAAATATTCATCGTATTGTAAAAAAGGCTGATCAAGATTTAGTTTTAATCGCTCGTGAGTTAGAGGCCATTGTGCCTAAGCAGATTGAGAAGTTGAAAAAAGCTGGGCTTGGCTCACCATTTAGAATGCTTAAGAAAACTGAGCTTGAGTTAGTAGCACCGCCTGCGCCTAAAGCACCTGCAGCGCCAGTTAAAGGTGAAAAGGTTGCTAAGGTAAAAATTGATGGTGAAGAGGTTGAGTTAGAAGAGGTTGAGTTAGAGGATTTAGATAGTTTAATTGAAGAAAAAGAAGAGACCCCGGCTGAAGAGGGTGCATCTGAGATTAGAGTTGTAAATGTTGCAGAAGAGTCACAAAATGAAGAAAACTCCTTCGTACTTAAAGACTCTGAAGAAGATGATGCACCAGCTCAAACAGTTCTAACTGCAGGTGCAACCGCAGATCCAGTTAAGGATTACTTAAAGTTAATTGGCCGAGTACCACTTTTAAATGCTGAGCTTGAGGTTTCTCTTGCTCAATCTGTTGAGGCAGGATTATTTGCCGAAGAGCGGCTGGCAAATGATAAGAAGATGGATAAGAAGTTAAAGCGTGAGTATCAACAAATAGTTTTAAATGGCCGCCGCGATAAAAACCATCTATTAGAGGCAAACCTTCGACTAGTAGTTTCATTAGCAAAGCGTTACACCGGACGAGGCATGTTGTTCCTAGATCTTATTCAAGAGGGTAACTTGGGATTAATTCGTGCGGTAGAAAAGTTTGATTACACAAAAGGTTACAAGTTCTCAACCTATGCAACTTGGTGGATTCGCCAGGCGATTACTAGAGCTATGGCAGATCAAGCTAGAACTATCCGTATTCCAGTTCACATGGTTGAGGTAATTAATAAGTTAGCTCGTGTGCAGCGACAAATGTTGCAAGATCTAGGGCGTGAACCAACTCCGGAAGAGTTGGCAAAAGAATTAGATATGACGCCAGAAAAAGTTGTTGAGGTGCAAAAGTATGGCCGCGAGCCGATCTCACTTCACACCCCACTTGGTGAAGAGGGCGATAGTGAGTTTGGTGATTTAATTGAAGACTCAGAGGCAATCGTGCCAGCAGATGCTGTCTCCTTTACATTATTACAGGAGCAATTGCACTCAGTACTTGATACTTTGTCAGAGCGTGAGGCTGGGGTAGTGGCAATGCGATTTGGTTTAACAGATGGTCAGCCTAAAACCTTAGATGAA
>CAIUBS010000059.1 GCA_903897475.1 uncultured Actinomycetes bacterium
CTCGCTCTAGCGCTTCTGTCATTAACAACTCAGATACCTTTACCTTTGACATTGAGCCACTGGATCTTTGGCTAAATCTCGGCGCAAAACTTTTATTGCCACCTCACGCTTTAGTCGATTATCAAAGCCCAAATAGACATCAGCCATGCCACCGGTGCCAATCATTTCACCTAAGTTGTATCTACCATCAGATAATTTGGTAACTGGGTTATTCATTTGCTGCCCCAATTTTTTTCAAATCTATTTTTTTAGCTGCATCACTTGTCTGTGCCCAAATTATGGTGATGTTATCTGGTGCACCCTTTTGCTTAACCTCTGCAATTAATGCCGGTATTACTTGATCATCACTATTTGCTTCAATGATTTTCATAATTTCATAATTAGACAAGACATTTGTTAAGCCATCACTGCAAAGTAGGTACTTATCCCCTTTTTTAATTTGAAAATTAATAAGTATTGGGGTTAATCCACTATCACCCATTAATGCTTGAGTTAACAAGGATCGCTGTGGGTGGCTTGCTACCTCATCTGGTGAGAGCCGACCTTGATCAATTAACTCCTGCATAACGGTGTGATCAATACTTAATTGCTCCAGTTTTTTATCGCGATATCGATAACATCTTGAGTCGCCAATATGAAGTAAGCCAACATTATTTCCTGAGATGTTTAATGCAGTTAAGGTCGTACCCATGCCAGATAACTCTGGATCATCTTTTGAACTTTGAAGTATCTTGGCATCAATTTGATGAGTGATATTTACAAACAAATCATCTTTAGAATCTGCATCAATATCTTTACTATCTAGTACTGAGATTAACTCTGCTAGTGCGTTAATAGCGATAGAAGATGCCACCTCACCTCCTGCATGTCCACCCATACCATCTGCTACTGCAATTAAGTTTTGACTAATTAATGCCGAATCCTCATTGCCTTCACGCACTAAACCAAGATCGGTTTGCGCAAAGGAGTTAAACTGCCAGGTCATAGAGCCAATCTCACCACATATTTGGGTAAATGATATTTGCTTAAGGCTATGTAGGGAGTAAGTGGGGGGTGAAAAGTAAATGTTGATCATTGCACACCGTGGGGCAAGCGGTGAGTTCACTGAAGGCTCTAAGGCAGCGTATGAAGCAGCTATTGATCAGAAGGCAGATGGCTTAGAGTGTGATTTGCGGTTAACAAAAGATAATCAAATTATTTGCTACCACGATAGCAATACCGCTCGTCTATCTAAAATTAATTTAGAGATCGCTAAAACTAATTACGCGCAATTAGCTAATGAGATCAATCCATACCGTTTTGATCAATTACTAAAGCTAGCAATTGATAATAAAAAAGATTTAGTTTTAGAGTTTAAACATCCAGTGCCAAGTGGAGGTAGGGTTGAAAGAGCTGTGCATAAATTGTTAAAATTAAATGAGGCTCAAATAAGAGCAAGTGGAATAAAAATTACGGCAATATCATTTTCTTTTCTTGCTACTTTGCGAAATAAATTGGCGCAAAATGATTTGTATCAAGCAGGGCTACTAATCAATAATAAGTTGTATGCCAGATTAAACCCAACTTCTATATTTGCAATAAATATTAATTTGCTTAAACAAAATCCAAATCTTGGTAGTAAGATTAAAAAAAATGGTGGCAAGCTTTATATCTGGACAGTAAATGATCAAGATGATCTAATATTTTGTGAAAAAATAGGCGCTGATGCGGTTATTACCGATTATCCAACGCAAGCACGTAAGGTGCTCGGCTACTCTTAAGCCATGTCAACTAAGTATGCCTACCTTGGTCCTGCCGGCACCTTTACCGAGGCAGCCTTGCGAAAAGTATCAGCACCAGCTGATGAGCTAATTGCATATGCAAATGTCACCGCCACCTTAGATGCAATTAGAAATGGTGAGTGTGAAAAGGCGTTAGTACCAATTGAAAACTCAGTTGAAGGAGTAGTTGCTAGAACTTTAGATGAGTTAGCAATTGGTGAGCCATTAGTAATAACTGGTGAGATAACTCTGCCAGTTGAGTTTAGTTTGATGACATTAGCTGGTACTGATCCAAAAAATATTAAATCAATTGCTACCCACCCACATGCTGAATCCCAATGCCGCACCTATATCGCTAAGAATTATCCCAATGCCGCAATTATTGAAACCTCATCAACTGCAGCTGCAGCTAAAGGCTTATTAAAGAAAGAGTATGAGGCAGCGATTGCATCCTCAATTGCTGCAAAAAATTATGACCTATCTATTATTGCGAAAGATATTGGGGATAATAAATCTGCAGTAACTAGATTTGTAATGGTAGAAAAGCCAGGAAAGATTCCATCCCCAACTGGTAAGGATCGCACCTCACTGGCAGTTTTTATTGCGATAGATCATGCAGGTGCTTTGCTTGAGATATTAAATGTATTTGCAAAAAATCAGGTCAACTTAACCTTTATTCAATCTCGGCCAACTGGTATGGAGCTAGGCCACTACCACTTCATAATTGATGCCGAAGGACATATAGAAGATAAAGCAGTCGCCGATACCCTAGCTGGGCTTAAAGTAATTTGTGAAGATATTC